>JAJYRI010000109.1 GCA_021794175.1 bacterium | reverse complement strand
TGATGGTAAGCGCATGAAGCACGAGAGCGCGAAGGCCTTGCTGATCGGAACGCTCGGCGTGGCGGCGGCAATGTCGCTGGCGATGATCGCGTCGCACGTTTCCCCGATCGTCGGTTTCAACGCGTTCTTTTACGGTGCTTTCGGCGGCAAACAAGAGATCGCCGAGACGCTGGCGAGTACGACGGCGCTGCTCTTCCCCGCGCTCGGTATAGCGATCGCCTTTCGTGCCGGCCTCTTCAATATCGGTGCCGAGGGACAGTTGCTCGTCGGCGGGCTCCTTGCCGGATGGATCGGGACGCGCATCGACGTACCTCCCGCCCTGGCAATAACGGCGATCTTCGTCGCCGGTGCGCTCGGCGGTGCGCTGTGGGGCGCAATCGCCGGTTGGTTGAAGGCCGCTCGCGGCGCGAACGAAGTCATCTCCACGCTCATGCTCAACTTTATTGCCGCATCGCTCGCGCTCTATCTGGTCACCGGGCCGCTGCGCGCGCCCGATGCGGCCGGCCCCGAGCTTTCGCTGCTCCCGCACGCATACTGGCTGCCGACATTACTCTCGCATACACGCGCGACGATCGCTCTGCCGATCGCGCTGCTCGCCGCATTCGCGCTGCGCTACGTGCTCGATCGTACCTGGTACGGCTATCGTCTCCGCGCTGCAGGTGAAGCCCCGGAGGCAGCGCGCCGCGCCGGTATCTCATTATCGCGCGTCGCACTCTGGGCGATGGCGTGGTCGGGAGCGCTCGCCGGCATGGGCGGCGCGGCGCTCGTTGCCGGTGAATTACATCGCTTCAACACGCAGCTCTCGCCGGGATACGGCTTCATTGCGATCGCCGTCGCGCTCGTCGGCGGGCTCGAACCGTTGGCGATCTGCCTCGCCGCACTTGCATTCGGAGCGTTGGAATCAGGTGGTCTGGCGTTGCAAGCGGCCGCAGCCGTACCGAAGGACGCCATCCACGTAATCGAAGGCGTGCTGGTCTTCGCACTCGCCGCACGGCGGTATCTCGGTGCGAGAGGAACGGCAACGCGATGACGCTCTCACTCCTTTTCTCGTTACTCGCGCTCGCGCTCGTTCGCGGAACGCCGATTCTCCTCGCTTCGTTAGGCGGCGTGCTCTCCGAGCGAGCCGGCATCGTCAATATCGCGCTCGAAGGCGAGATGACCGCAGGCGCGTTCGCGGCCGCGTTGATTTCGTTCTTTACGCGCGATCCGTGGATCGGCGCGCTCGGCGGCGTTGCCGTCGCTGCGGCGGTCGGCTTCGCACTCGGCTTTGCCGCTACGCGTTGGCGCGTCGACCAGATCGTCGCCGGAATGGGCATCAATCTTATCTGCACCGGCGGCGCCGCGTTCGGCTTAATTTTCGTCTTTAACCAAGCGGGAGTGACGCCGCAGGTTCCGGCAATCAATCAAGCGCTCTGGCCCTTGGTTCTTCTCGGAATACTTCTTGCAGCCGCGCTCCAGTGGGTGCTTTCGCGGACGCCGATCGGTCTGCGCCTGCGCGCCTGCGGTGAGAATCCACACGCCGCGCGCGCCGCCGGGATCGATCCGCTCGCGATGCGCCTCTATGCCAGTACGATCGCCGGCGCACTCGCGGGGCTCGGCGGCGTCTTTCTTGCACTTGGAGAGCTCAATCTCTATTCCGATGGAATGATCGCCGGGCGCGGTTTCATCGCGCTTGCCGCAGTAATTTTCGGAAGGTGGACGCCGTTGGGAGCGGCGGGCGTCGCCCTCATCTTCGGTCTGCTGGAAGCCCTTCAATTCGCGCTCCAAGGAAACATCGCATGGTTACCGAGCGACTTTCTTCAAGCGCTCCCCTATATCGCCGCCCTCATTGCGCTGCTCGGAGCGAGCGGCCGTTATCGCCCCCCTGCCGCCGAAGGAAAACCCTATCCATGATCCGCACGCGTTCGTTCGTCCTTGCGCTCGTCTTCGCATCGTCGGCGTTGGCCGGGGCATTGCCGTCCGCCGCAGCAATTCCGCCGCCGATGCAATCGCTTCGCGATTCGTTGCGAACGCTCGCGCGTTCGAGCGATGCAAACGTCGGTATCGCGGTGGAAGATCTCGCCACCGGAGCGATCACCGGGTACAATTTGAACCGTTCGATGCCGGCGGCCTCGACGATCAAGATTCCCGTGATGATCGAGGTGTTCCGCCGCATGGCGCGCGGCCGCTTCACGCTCGGGCACGTGATGCATCTGCGAGCGGAGGACCGCGACTACGGCTCCGGCGATCTCGCCTACGCGCCGATCGGCACGCCGATTACCGTCAAACGGTTGCTCGGAAAGATGATCGATATCAGCGATAATACGGCCGCCAACATGCTCATTCGGCTGGTCGGACGGGATCGCATTAACGCGGCCATGCAGATCTACGGATGCCATCACACCTATCTGCGCACCGCAATCCGCACGAACGTTTCTTCGGTCGAGAGCAATCTCCGCACCACGCCGCTCGACATGCTCACGCTGCTGGTGCGAATGGCACGCGGTAAACTCGTCGACGCCTGGTCCTCGCATGCGATGTTGGAGATTCTCGCCCACCAAGAGATCGACACGTTGCTGCCCGAGCCGCTCCCCGACGGCACGACGATCGCGCACAAAACCGGGTCGTTACACGACGTTATGGCCGACGTCGGCATCGTCTACGAACCGGGTGCTCCATTCGCGATCGCCGCGATGACCAGCGGGCTCCCCGATCCGCAACTCGGTCGCGATATCGTTCGTCAGGCATCGCTGCTGAGTTTTAATGCGATGGCCCAACTCGCAGAGGTGCGCGCAACGCTCGGTCTTCCCAACCGCCTCGCCGAAATCATTACCCCCGCAGCGATCCCCGAGTCGCCCGACGTCCGTTATTGGACCGGCCAAACGCTCTCGGTCGGCAGCGGCGGCTAAGTATTTCGAGCGTGCGCCTGGGCGAGGTAGCGATATTCATTCTCGATGTCGAGACGACCGGAATCGATCCGAAGAAGAGCCACGTCTGCGAGATCGCGATTGCCCGGTGGCTTCCACCGAACTATGTCGGGCCCGCCGAGCGTGTTGTGTGGTCGAGCCTCGTGCGACCGCCCGTCGGAATTCCGCCCGCGGCGACGGCGATTCACGGCATCACCGATGCCGACGTTGTTAACGCTCCCCCACTTACAGAGGCCCTGACTACGTTTCGCGACCTCGTACCGGCGGGTTCGTTGGTCGTCGCGCACAATATCGCTTTTGACGGCGCTTTTATCGACCTTCGCGATCGGTATCAGGCGTGCACGCTTCGCCTCGCACAACGATTGTGGCCGCACGCGCCGTCGCATAAAAACGCCGAACTCGCACGTTGGCTCGGCATCGAAACGGAAGGCGAACGGCTCCATCGAGCGGCTCCCGACGTAGCGGTAACCGGTGGGATCTTCCACGCAATTCTGCGGCGCATGCTCGAACGAGACGGCAGTGCGCCCAGCCTCGAGCAGCTCTGTCGATTATCCTCACCCGAGGAGCCGGTGGAATTTCTTCCATTTGGAAAACATCGCGGTGAACCGCTTTCGGCAGTCCCGACCGATTATCTCGTCTATGCGCGCGATACGTGGCGCGACGCCGAGCCCGGTCTGCGCGCGGCGATACTCGCCGAGCTTGCACGCAGAGCGTAGTTATGCGGGCCGACGAGCATAGGTCGGCGTTATCCAACCGAGGTAGCGCGGCTCGCGACCGCGGACCGCGCGTTCGTAAATCTCCATGATCTTGCGTGCGACCGGGCCCAAGCTGCCGTCGCCGACGCGACGCCCGTCGATCGACGAGGCGTGAACGAGGCCGGCCGCGCTTCCGCTGAAGAAGACCTCATCGGCTGCATAGAGCTCGCCGCGGTCGATCGACCGCTCGATGATCTTCATCCCAAGCATCTCCGAAGCGATGTGTATCACCGCACGCCGCGTGCAACCTTCGAGAACGTTCTGCGACGGATCGGGCGTATAGAGCGCGCCGTGGCGAACGAGAAAGATGTTCTCGGCCGAGCCTTCGGCGACGTGGCCGTCGTGCGAAAGCATGATCGCCTCATCGTATCCGTTGAGCACCGCTTCGCTCTTCGCCAACGCCGAATTCACGTAGAGTCCGGTAATTTTCCCTCGCGGCGGTGCCATCGTATCGTCGGCTCGGCGCCACGAACTCACGCAGGCTTTCAGGCCGACCGTCGCGTCGAAATACTTCGCGAACGGAAGCACGATCATCGCAAAGCTCGCCGGAACGCCGTGGAGACGGACGCCGATATCTTCCGCCGACTTAAAGATGCAGGGACGTATGTAGACGTCGGTCTCAAAACCGTTGCGGCGGCAGAGGTCGATGGTGATCTCGATGAGCTCGTCGACGCTGTGCGGCAATTCCATCAGAAGAATCTTCGCCGAATTAAACAAGCGCTCGTAATGTTCGCGCAGGAGCAACAGATAGAGCTCGCGATCCTCGGGGACCCAGAAGCCGCGGATACCCTCAAAACAACCGGTACCGTACTGAAGACCGTGCGTTAAGAGCCCCACCTTCGCATCGTTATAGTTGGAGAAGGTCCCATCGCGATAGACCGTGAGTTTGGAAAGATCGACCGACACGTATACGCTCCCGATTTGCAGCTCGTTGGTTCTTGCATGCACGCTTCGCGAACGCCGAACGCGCATCCCGTCTTAGAGAACGCGTCGTACGCGCGCAGGGATTCGGATTGAGAACGAAAAGGCAGCACCTATGTGGTATCGCGCGATCTTCGCCGCAGCGCTCCTTGGGTTCGCATGCACGGCCGCTTCGCCGCAAGGCATGCATCGACTGCCGAATTCATGGCGCCTGCGCCCGGTCGGCGCGAGTGTCGGCGTCGGCACGATGCCGCAGGGGATCGCCCTCTCGCCGGGCGGCCGACGCATCGCCGTGCTCGATGCAGGCGCCGCCCCGGCATCGCTGCGCATCCTCGATAGCGCCTCGCTTCGCGTCCTGCGCACGGTGAAACTTCCCGACGCCTTCGGCGCGCCGATCTGGCTCGACGGCGGAACGGTCGCCGTTGCCGGAGGGAAGAGCGACGCCATCCTTCGCGTCGATCTTCGCAATGGACAGGTCGCCGAGAGCGGAGCGCTCGGCCGGGGCAGCTGGTGCGCCGCCATCGCGCTCTCGCCGCATCGGCAGCGGCTCGCCGCCGTCGGCGACCGCGATGCGCGCGTCGTCGTCTTCGATCGGCACGGCAGAGCTTTGTGGAGCGCATCGGTCGGCGCCCACCCGTCGGCACTCGCGTTCTTTCCCGACGGCACCCTCGCCGTCGTTTCGCGCGCCGCCTCGGCGATCGACTTCTTCGATCGCTCCGGCAAGCACGTATCGCACATCGCGACCGACGCGCACCCGGCTGCAATCGCCGTCGCCCCGAGCGGCGGTACCTTCGCCGTTGCGGCGAGCGACGCGGGGCGCATCGATCGTTATTCGACGCACGCGCCCTATCGTCGTATCGCCCGTGTCTCGGTTGCACCGCACTACGGCCTCGGCAATCACTTCGGAAGCTCTCCCGACGCCCTCGCTTTTGCACCCGATGGTTCGATCGTCGTTGCCCTCGCCGGCGAGAACCAACTCGCGCTCGTTCGCGGCGCTCGCGTCGTCGCGCGCATACCGGTGGGTTGGTATCCCGATGCGCTCGCGCTCGACGGGAACGAACTCTATGTTGCCGACGCAAAAGGCGACGGAATGCACGCCAACCCCGCCTTCCGCCCGCTCGAACGCGCGACCTACTCGCAATACGTCGCCATTCTTACCGCCGGGGATCTACGCCGCATATCGTTCGCCGATTTTCAACGCGCCGATGCGCGAAATTCGCAAGCCGTCGACGCATTAATCCCACGACCGTCGGAGCGTCCTGCAACGACGCTCCTCCGGGTCGGCGGACCGATCCGGCACGTTATCTATATCATCAAAGAAAATCGTACCTACGACCAGGTGCTCGGCGATATCAAACGCGCGAACGGCGACGCGCGCCTCGCCTGGTTCGGAGAGCGCGTTACCCCCAACCAACATGCGATCGCTCGGCGATTCGGCATCCTCGACAACGCCTACACCGACGCACAAGTCAGCGCGGACGGCCACAATTGGACCGACGCCGCATTTGCCAACGACTACGTCGAACGCTTTTGGCCGCCGAATTACGGCGGTCGACGGGCGCTCTACGATTTCCAAAACGGAGCGGGCCCCGTCGTTCCGCAAGGCGGCTATCTCTGGGACGATGCCTTGCGCAGCGGCGTCAGTTTCCGCGATTACGGCGAAGATACCGGCGTTCCGAAATCCACGAGCCCGAACTATCTTGCGGGAAACATGTCCGGTTTGCGCGGGCATTTCGACCCGCGCTACGAAGGCTGGAATCTCCACTATAGCGATCTTCTTCGCGAAGCCGAGTGGGCGCGCGAGTTCCATCGCTTCGTAGCCACGCATTCGTTGCCGCAATTGGAGATCGTCTATCTTCCCAACGATCACACCGAAGCGGCGCGCGCCGGCGCGCTTACGCCCAAATCATACGTGGCGCAGAACGATCTCGCCGTCGGTCGGCTCGTCGCGACCCTCTCGCATTCGCCGTATTGGCGCAGTACCGCGGTCTTCATCGTCGAAGACGACGCGCAGAACGGCCCCGATCACGTTAGCGATCAGCGCTCGACCTTTTACATCGCCTCCCCGTACGCGCGCGGCGGCGTCATCGCGCAGCGCTACGATACCGCAAGCGTTCTCCGTTCGATCGAACTTCTTCTCGGAATGAAGCCGCTCTCGGTGTACGATGCATCGGCGCGGCCGCTCGACGCGGCCTTTACCGACAGAGCGAATTTCGCGCCCTTCAACGCCGTCGCTCCCCGGAGTTCCCTGACGGCGCGCAATCCCCATCACGGAATCGGCGTTCGCCGCAGCGCCGCGATGAATTTCGCGATTCCCGATGCCGTCAATCCAACGATCGCAAACGACGTTCTCTG
>JAJYRI010000016.1 GCA_021794175.1 bacterium | reverse complement strand
GTGACGTCGAAATCACCCAAGGGCACAGCGGTTTCACCATCGGCGAAAAAGTTAAACGCAACGACGAAATCCTCGTGCAGATCGTCAAGGAGCCGCGCGGCCTAAAAGGCGCGCGCATCAGCACGAATATCTCGTTGCCCGGGCGCTATCTCATTCTGATGCCGACCGGAAAATACTCCGGCGTCTCTCGCAAAATCGAATCGGCAACCGAACGCGACCGCTTGAAGAAAGTCATGCAGCGCATTCGTCCCGAAGGCATGGCGACGGTCGTTCGTACCGCGGCAGCCGGTGTTAGCGACGCTGAGTTAATGGCCGATCTCGGCGTGCTCATTCGCATGTGGCACGGCATTCTCGAAGTCTTCAAGCGCGCCCCGGCGCCTTCGTTGCTGCATAAAGATATGAACCTCGTCTTCAAAGCGGCGCGCGATTTCGTCACCGCCGACGTCGACAAAGTTTATATCGACAACGAAGAAGAGCATCGTAAAGTACGCGAATTTCTGCAACTACTCGGCCCGCAATATCTCGACCGAATCGAGCATTATAACGGCGGCCGTTCGTTGTTTCACGATTACGGCATCGATCTCGAGATCGAGCGCTTGATGAACCCGAAGATCAATCTGCCTTCGGGCGGATCGATCGTCATCGAAACCACCGAAGCACTCACCGTTATCGACGTGAACTCCGGGAAATTTACCGGCGGCAAAAACCTCGAAGACACGATCGGGAAAACCAACGTCGAAGCCGCCGCGGAGATCGCGCGACAAGTTCGTCTGCGCGATATCGGCGGCATCATCGTCGTCGATTTCATCGACATGGGCTCCGAATCCGCGCGCAACAAGGTGTTGAAGACGCTTGAAGATGGTTTGCGGCGCGATCGAACGCGCGCGACCATTCAATCGTTCTCCAATCTCGGTCTGCTCGAATTCACGCGCAAGCGCGTCGGCAAAGATCTTGCCGGACAGTTGCGCGGAACGTGTCCGACCTGCGCGGGGCTGGGGACGGTGATGTCGCCGCAGTCGGTCGCCATCGAGGCGTTGCGTCACCTACGCGCGCACACCGTCGATGCCCGGCATCGCCACGCCGTCATCGAAGCGGCCCCGACCGTCGCGGCACAACTCGAGTTTTGGTACGAAGAAGAGTGCGCGCAGCTCGCTAAGGATCTCGGCCTGACGGTGCACGTGCGCGCCAGCGCGGCGATTCATCCCGAGCGCACGCGCACGGAATTCCGTGCCGAAGCGCCTGCCGGCGAAGGCCGCGTGCGCGTCGGCGATGAGGTCGAAGTGCAGTTACTGCCGGGACGTTTGCCCAACGCAACCTCCGCAGCCGCGCTCGTCGGCGACCGAATCGTCGAAGTCGAGAACGCCGCCAACCATTCCGGAAACGCCGCGAAGATTCGCATTCTCGATATCGACGACGCCGACGATTACGTCGTCGCCGATCTGATCTCGGCCGGGGCGGCGATCGTCGACGAGAGCGGAAAGCGCCGTCGCGCCGGTGCCGGACGCGCCAAGAAGCGTCGCGGCCCACTCACTGCCGCCGAACAGACCGCGCAACTCAAGGAACTCGCCGCCGAAGCGGCATCGAACGCGCAGGCACGCCCGCCGATCGGCATTACGACGATCACCGAGGAAGAGGAGGCCGCCGACACGGCGCTCGCCGCCGAGGTCAAGGGCGAGCAAAGCGCAGCGGCGATCGTGATCGCCGAGGATGGGGCGATTGCAGCCGGAGCGCCGGAGTCGCACGACAAACGCCGCCGTCGTCGCCGTGGGCGCCGCGGTCGCGGGCGCGCGCAGGGAACCGTCGAGGGGATCGTGCCGCAGGCGCGGCCAGTGGCAGTACCCGCGCCGCAACTCGCCGACGAAGATGAGGACGAGGATATCCAGCCCGAGAGCATTCCGCCGATCGGCGGGGTCGGGCATGCTGCTGCAGGCGGCGCTCCGAACGCCGAAGGCGGCCGTCGCCGCCGCCGTCGCCGCGGACGTCGCGGGCGCGGTGGTGCCGGAGCGGGCGCTCCCGGCGTGGGAGCACCGGTTCCCGACCGTTCGCTCTTCAGCGTGGGAAGCGACGGCGCTGCCCAGCCGACGGGGCGAATCGTTCCGCCGGAGCCCTCGCGAGCGATCGCGCGTTACGCGGCACCGACTCCTCCGGCGGTCGAACCGCCGCCGCCGCATCTGCGCGCCCCGAAAGAAGAGCCGCAGCCGACCAAACCTGCGCGCGCTCGCCGTCCGCGGGCGAGCAAGGTAACCGCTGAGATCCCGGCGGTTCAGCGAGCGGCGCTTCCGGCTCCGGCCGTAGCGGAGAAACCGGCGGCAAAGCCGGCCGCAAGACGCAGCACGACGAAGAAAGCGACCGCGCCGAAAGCCGCCGCCGCGAAAACGACGACGACCGCTGCGAAGAAAGCCCCGGCCAAAAAGGCAACCAGCACCGCGAAAAAAGCTCCGGCGAAAAAGGCCGGAGCAAAGAAAAGCCCCGCAACGAGCGGGGCCAAGAAGAAGACGAGCGCGACGGCCGGGCGCAAGAAGAGCTCCTAGTGTCCTGAGCGGGAGCGCTTAGAGTTTCGTGGTTATTCCCGAGTTTTGGGCGGCGATCTCGCCGTCCAAAACTTCTATTGCACGCTTGAGTTGTACGTCGTGCCCGGGGCGACCGAATTGCGCGTCTTTGTTTTCGGCGACGACGATATTCGGAATGATGCCCTTATGGTTGATGTAGTGGTACTCCGGCGTGAGATAACGCGCGGTCGTGATCTTCACCGCGCCGCCGTCGCGTAGCGGGAAGAGCGTCTGCACGACGCCTTTCCCGAAGGTCTTCGTGCCGATCACCACTGCAGCTCCGCTCTCTTTCAGCGCCGCGGTCGTGATCTCCGAAGCCGAGGCGGTGTAGCCGTTCACCAGCACGACGAGCGGAACCGGGGCGATCGCCGTGCCGTCGGCTTCGAGCGTATCGATATGCTTGCCGCTGGTCTCGATCGAAACGATCGGGCCCTCGGCGATAAACTTCGAACTGACCGAGACGGCCGCTTGCAGATATCCGCCGCCGTTATTGCGCAGATCGAGCACGAACGCGCGCGCGCCCTCTTTGTGCAGGCGCGAGAGCGCCGTCGCCAACTCGGCCCCGGTGGTCTCTCCGAAGACCGTCAATGCGACGTAGCCGATCTTGCCCGGAAGCATCTTGTCGAAGACGGTGATCTGGTGAATCTTCGCGCGCGTCAGCACGATGGGTTTGGGCAACACCGCGCCGTCGCGTTCGACGGTGAGCGTTACCTGCGTGCCGATCTTCCCGCGTAATTCTTTACTCGCTTCGACCGTGGTGATGCCGTAGGTCGATTTTCCATTGACGGCGGTGATGAGATCGTCCTGTTGGATGCCCGCTTTATCGGCCGGCCCGCCGGGAACGACCTGATAGACCGAGATGAATTTTGTTTTATTATCGGGCTGAATGACGATACCGGTTCCACCGAAATTCGTGCCGTCGAGCCCGTTGTTGAGCGCCTTATAATCTTTGGGATCGAGAAAGACGGTCCACCGGTCGTGCGCCGAATACATCATTCCCCAGAGTGCGGCGAAAACGTACGGCTTGAGCGGGCGATTTTTCCCGCCGAGCATACGCGCCCGTTCGATTTCGTATTCGATCGCGCGGAGATTTCCCGCGGTACTTCCCGTGGCCAGCAACGGCGGCAGCGTGCGTTTCGCCACGTGTTCGTGCGCGAGTTCGAGCACGAGCCCATAGCGGACGCCGTTGAGAACGCGTTCGATGGGAAGCTTCTTATAGAACGTCGTCGTGAGGCGCGTGTACGCCGTCGAAAGGTCGGCGCGATCCCCGGCGGGGAGCGCATCGGTCGCGGCGCCGGCGACGCGGAGCAGCGGTGAGGTGAGGGCGGCGATCGTGAGGGCGGCGACCGCGGTAAGGATCCGTCTTTTCATCGCTTTGTAGAACGCGTCAGCGCCTTCAAACGTGCCAGCGCAACCGCTAATTGTTTGTCTTGCGGGCTGCCGAAGGGGACATCGATCGGCTGATCGACCACGATATTGGGTTCGATCCCCTTGTGGTTGATATCCCGGTCGAGGGGCGTGACGTAGCGGGCCACGGTGATTTTCAAGGCTCCTCCTTGGGGCAGCAGGTAGAGTTGTTGAACGACGCCTTTGCCGTAGGTGCGCGTGCCGATCACGGTGGCGAGGTGATAATCTTGAAGGGCACCGGTCGTAATCTCGGCGGCGCTGGCGGTGAACTTATTCACGAGCACCACCAGCGGCGTGAGGCCGCCGATCGCATTGCCGGTCGCTTCGCTCTCAATCTTCGTGCCGTTGCGATCGATCGTCGAGACGATCGGGCCGTGCGGAACGAAGTTGCTCACGATTTTTACCGCCTGCTCGACGAGCCCGCCGCCATTGTCGCGAAGGTCGAGAATGTACCCCCGAACGTGTTTGGCTTTGAGCGCGAGCAACGCTTTGCGCATTTCGTGCGCCGAGTTGGAGCCATATTCGCTGAGATGAATGTATCCGAATCCGTCGATCGTCTGCGAATAGACCGTCGGTACGATGACGATATTGCGAACGATTGAGAGCTCGCGTTTCTGCGTCGGTTTATTAAACGGCGCGATTTGCAGGCGCACCGTGCTGCCCTTCGGTCCGCGGATCCAACGTTGCACGATATCGGTCGCAACGTGCGCGACGGATTTCCCGTCGACCGAACTGAGAATCGCCGGATAGGTGAGCCCAGCTTTCGAAGCGGCGAGCCCCGGTAGCGGTTGCAGCAAAATGCGGCCGTCGCGCAGCTGAAAGATGTAGACGCCGATACCGCCGAAATCGCCGCCGGAGAGGCTCTCGTCGAGCTGTTTCCACTGGCGCGGCGGTAGATAGACGGTGTAGGGATCGTGTGGAGCGGCGAGGATTCCGCCGAGTGCGGCATCGACCAGAGCGCGCTGCGTCGCCTTTTTGAGGTGCGGCGCATCGAGACGATAGGCGGTGTCGAGCGCGTCGGCGAGATGCTCGCCGTCGAGCAGGGCGTGCCCGGTCGGTACGATTGCAAGCGGCGCGGGCTTCGCGATGCCGTGGGCATGCAAATATGCCGTCGCCGCTTTCTCTCCGCCGGAAAGAAGCGTCGCCGCCGTTATCGGTTCGTAATAATATCTTTCGACGTCGCCGAAGCCGGTCGCAAGCGTCTGTGCACCGGGCAGTGCCGCGAGGCGTTGCGCTTCCTTTGCGGCGTTGAGGCGTGTCAGCCCAACCCACGCGACGGCGATAACGGCGATGACGGCGATAGCGATGACGAGGAGTGAAGTAGAGCGATTTTTTGGCGCGTCGTTCAAGCGGAGATCTCGGTTTCTACAAGTGAGGAGGAAGAAAAGCCTTACGGAAGGCGTGGGGCGGGATCGACGGGTTTGCCGTTGATACGGATCTCGAAGTGAAGGTGCGGCCCGGTCGAATAGCCGGTGGTTCCGACCGCACCGATCGCTTGCCCTTGCTTCACATGTTGGCCCGCGGTGACGTAAAACGCCGAGAGGTGTCCGTACGCCGTGGAGTAGCCGTCACCGTTATCGATCAGAATAAATTTACCATATCCGCCGTACCATTGCGCCATCATGACCGTCCCCGAGGCGGCGGCGGTGATCGTCGTGCCCATCGGGGCGGCGATATCGAGCCCGGTGTGAAACTCCGGCGCGCTCCCGAAGGGGTTTTTGCGCCAGCCGAACGGCGAGGTGATGATGCCGGTTACGGGCCAGGTAAAGTGGATCGGGCCGTGCGGTGCGACGGCGTTCCCGGCGATCCCCTCGGCGCGACGACGCGCCGCCTCTTCGGCGGCGATCTCGGCCTGCCGACGACGGATCAGCGCCTCGAGACGCGCCTCCTCGGCGGCGGTTAACTCTTCGTAGGTTGCGACCTCGACTGCGGCACTGCGGCGTTGCCGGTCGGCGAAAGCGACGAGGTTGCTGCGTTCGGCGGCGAGTGCGGAGAGGCGATTCTGTGCTTGCTGCTGCGCCTGTTGTTGGGCCTGTAGGGCGATCTGCATCCGCTGCAGGTCGCGCTGCACGGTAGCAACCTTGCGCTCGGCGTTTCGCCGGGCGATCACCGCTTTCTCGTTCGCTTTGATAAGCAGTTGCAGATCTTGCCAGCGTTCGACGAAATCACTAAACGACGTCGCCGAGAGCAAGACGCTGAGATAATCGGGCTCGCCGTATTCGTAGATGCCGACCAGGCGCTTGCGTAAGAGGCCGTTTTGAAAGGCGAGCGATCGTTGCGCTGCAGCAAGTTGAATCGAATTCCACGAAATGCGCGCCTGCAACGAGCGCTCTTGCGCGGAGAGCGCGCCGAGCTGCGAACGCACCGTCGCCATCGCGGCGTTCGTCTCGGCGAGCTGCGATTTAAGGCTCTGCACGCGCGCCGCAACCGCGTTGAGGCGGGCGCGCTTCTCCTGCAGTTTTTTCGCCAAGCCGCCGGCTTTCGAACGCTCTTGCTGGATGCGTTGCTGAATCTGCGTATGATCGGCGCCGACGAATGAGAGCAGCATCGCCGCCGCTAGAGCAAGAGTGGGGAAGCGCTTCACGTGCGTCGCTTATCCTTCACGTATGCAGAGCCTTCGATCGATTTCGCGTATGCCTTCAACTCCGCGGCGATGAGACCGATCTGCCCGTAGTCGGTAAGTTTGCGGCGTTCGTTGGAGAGCGCCGCGATCGAGACCGACATCAGCGGCACGCGAATCGGCTCGCCGCGCCGGTCGTGGGTTTCGACGTAGCCGTTTCGACGATCGCTCTCGGAGTAGAGCGAGCCGACCCGCTCGTCGAACTCTTCGAGAATAACCTGCGCGATCTCATCGCAGCGCTCGGCGGTGGTGAGAATGACGAAATCGTCGCCCCCGATATGACCGAGCAAATCCCCCGGGCTGCCGCGCCGCCGCACTGCATCGAGCGAGATCGAGGCGAGCATAACGATCGCGTCGTCGCCGCGCCCGAAGCCGTAGACATCGTTGAACGCTTTGAAGTTATCGAGATCGAGATAGAGTACGGCGAACGGCCGTCCGTCGGCGATGCGCCGACGCAGCTCCGCTTCGATGGAGATGTTTCCGGGGAGTCGCGTGAGCGGCGAGAGCGAAGAATCCGATTCGTGCCGGACGATGCGGGCGCGAACGCGTGCGAGCAATTCCGCCGGGCCGAAGGGCTTGGTGATGTAATCGTCTGCGCCCGCTTCGAAGCCGAGGACTTTATCCTCGGGCTCTCCGCGCGCGGTCAGCATGACGATCGGCACCGAAGCGACGGTTGGGTTAGGGTGAGCGCGCAAGCGACGTGCGGTTGCGAAACCGTCGAGCAGCGGCATCCGCACGTCGAGCAAGATGAGATCGGGCAACGCATCTTCGACGCGCGCGAGCGCGTCTTCACCGTCGGTCGAGATCTCGACGTTATAGCCCGCGAGTTCGAGATTCGTGGAGATCACGCGGCGGAGCTGCTCGTCGTCATCGACGACGAGAATGGTATGCCCAGCGGCCTCGGCGATGCGATTCATGTACGCAGGTAGCGGCCGATCGAGAACCACGAAGAGAGTGCGCCGATGGCAATGCCGACGAGCAGCAACTGCAGGGCGATCGGCAGCAGTGCGATATGCGTGCCGTTGAGTTCGAGCCACGGAAGCGCAAGCGCGAGCTTCGACCAGAGCGCGGCTTTTCCGATCCCCAGGATCAGCAGCGCGACGAGCGATCCCAACAGGCCGTGCAGCACGCCTTCGCAGACGAACGGCATGCGAACGTAGGTCGCCGTCGCACCGACGAGTTGCATGATGGCGATCTCGCGGCGGCGCGCGTAGACCGTCAGGCGAATCGTATTCGAGATGATGATCGCAGCGACGCAAAGCAAGGCGACGATGAGCGCGATGCTGACGCGTCGCAGGACCACGCCGAGCTGCAACAGGCGCCCGACGATGGTTTTCCCGTACACCACGTTGGCAACGCCGGGCTCTCCGCGCAACGCATCGGCGACCGCCGAAACTTCCGCCGGGTCGCTGACGCGAACGCGGAATTTATCGGGAAGCGGGTTCTGCGTGAGCATCGAAACGTCGATCGAGCCTTGCGTCTGACGGCGCAGCTGCTTGAGCCCTTCCGCTTTCGGAATAAAGGTGAACGAAGCGACGCGCGTGTCGGCGCGCAGGACGTCGCGGAGGTGGTTTTCTTGCGCGATCGTCGCGTTGGTGTGGAAATAGACCGATATCTCGATCTGCTTGAGCAGCCGATCTCCCACCCCCGCGAGCGTCAAGCGCACGAAGAGGAAGAGACCTAATAAAACAACGGTCACCGCGACAGTGCCGATCGCGGTGGCTTGCATGCCGGCGTTGCGCGTGAAGTTGCGCCCCACCTCACCCAGAAAGAACTTGACCTTGCCCCAGTCCAAGATAATAAAATCCCCGCTCTTCGTCGGTGAAAATGCGCCCGTCTTCGAGCCGAACGACGCGCTTGCGCATACGATCGACGACGGACTGATTGTGCGTCGCTACCACGACGGTGGTGCCTTTGGTATTGATGCGCAGTAACAGGTCCATAATCTCGGCCGTGTTTTCAGGGTCGAGGTTGCCGGTCGGTTCGTCGCAGAGCAAGAGTTTGGGATTATTGACGATCGCGCGGGCGATGGCGGTGCGTTGCTGTTCTCCGCCGGAGAGTTCGCTCGGAAACATGCGGCTCTTGTGTGCGAGCCCGACGAGATCGAGGGTGCGCGGTACTTGCCGTTCGATCTCGCGCGTGTGCGCTCCGGTGACATGCATCGCAAAAGCAACGTTTTCCCAGACCGTTTTGTCGTTGAGCAACTTAAAATCTTGAAAGATGACGCCGAGATGGCGCCGTAACGAGGCGATGCGCGCGCCGCGGAGCTTGTCGACGCGGATGCCGTCGACGACGATCTCGCCGTGGCTGGGAATCGCGTCGTGGTAGAGCAACTTCAACAGGCTCGATTTCCCGGTCCCCGAGCTACCGACGAGAAAGAGGAAGTCCCCTTTTGCGATTTCGAGCGTCACGTTGTCGAGCGCTCGTACCCCGTTGGGATAGGTGAGGGAGACGTTGCGAATCGAGATCATTGCTGGTAGAGGGGTTTTCCGGCGTCGGCAGCCTATACCTCCGGCATGAACTTCGATTTAACCGACGAGCAGCTTGCTATTTCGCGCCTTGCCCGCGAGTTCGCCACCGACGAGGTACGCCCGCGTGCCGAGGAGATGGACCGCGAAGAGGCCTTCCCCTACGACCTGGTCGCCAAGATGGCCGAGCTCGGTTTCCTGGGGCTTCCCTTTCCCGAGGCCTACGGCGGCGCCGGGGCCGATACCGTCAGCTATGCGCTGGCGATCATGGAGATCGCCCGCGCCGATGCCTCGACCGCGATCACGATGGCGGCGCACGTCTCGCTCGGCGCGACCCCGTTCTACCTCTTCGGCACCGAGGAGCAGAAGCAGCGCTACCTCGTGCCGCTCGCGCAGGGCAAGATGCTCTGGGGCTTCGGCCTCACCGAGCCCGAAGCGGGCAGCGACGCGGGCAACTGCCGCACCACCGCGCAGCTCGAGGGCGGGCAGTGGCGCATCAACGGCACCAAGGCGTTCATCACCAACTCGGGCACCGATATCAGCGGCGGCACGACGATTACCGCCGTTACCGATAAGCGGGCCGACGGCCGCTCGGAGATTTCGAATATCATCGTTCCGCAGACGACGCCCGGATTTACGCGCAGCAAGAAGTATCGCAAGATGGGCTGGCGCGCCTCCGATACTCGCGAACTCTCGTTCGTCGATGCGTGCGTTCCCGAGGAAAACTTGCTCGGCAAACGCGGCGAAGGGCTCAAGCAATTCTTGACGATTCTCGACGGTGGCCGCATCTCGGTCGCCGCGCTGAGCGTCGGCCTCGCGATGGGTGCTTACGACGAAGCGCTCGCTTATGCAAAAGAGCGCCGCGCATTCGGGCAGACGATTTCGAAGTTCCAAGCGATCCAATTCAAACTCGTCGATATGCTCTGCGAGATCGAGCATTCCAAACTGATGGTGCTCAAGGCGGCGTGGGAGAAAGATAACAAACGCGATTTTCTGCAGACGGCGAGCCTGGCGAAACTCTACGCGGGCGAAGTCTCGCGCCGGGTGGTCAACGAGGCGGTCCAGATCCACGGCGGCTACGGCTTTATGGACGAGTATCCGGTCTCGCGGATGTACCGCGATCAGAAGATCAACGAGATCGGCGAAGGAACCAACGAGGTTCAGCGCGTGGTGATCGCGCGTCGGATGGGGTTGTAGGCGCGCCGACCCTCTGCTTGCCTCCGTGCCGTGCAACTTCGCGGGCTCGCGCCCCGTTGAACGGCACGGAGGTAGTGACTATGCGTTCAACGTTTTTCCGTTCTCTTGCGCTCGGCGCGCTGCTCCTGGGGATCCTCACGCCGGCAGCCCAAGCGGCCCTGCCGGTCGGTGCGAAGGCGCCGATGTTTACGTTGCAGGCGACCCAAGGCGGCAAGGTGTTTCCGTTTTCGCTCGCCGCGGCTCTGAAGAAAGGGCCGGTCGTGCTCTATTTCTACCCGGCGGCATTCACCCCGGGCTGCACGATCGAAGCGCATGATTTTGCCGACGCGATCGGCAAATATAAGGCGCTTCACGCAACGGTGATCGGCGTCTCGCACGATCCGCTAGCAAAGTTACAGCGCTTTTCCGTCAGCGTCTGTCGCCGTAAGTTCCCCGTTGCCGCCGATATCAACCAAACGGTGATGAAAGAATACGACGCCGTACTCACGGCGGCCCCGCAGTACGCCAACCGTACGTCGTACGTGATCTCACCGCAGGGCCGGATTATCTACACCTATACGAATTTGCAGCCCGGGAAACATGTCGCAAACACCCTCGCCGCACTCAAGCGCTGGGAAGCGACCCACAAAATCTAACCTATCCGCCGAGCGAACCGTCTTGGAGCGCGATTCTATCGCGCTCCTCTTCGCGTGCGAGTGCGAACGCGGCTTCTTGTGCGCTCAACGCCGTGATGGTGCCCGCGTTGCTTTCGATGCGGTCGATCTCTCCTTGCGCCGCCGCTTCGGGGTTTCCGGCAAGCTTTGCGAGCTCGCGGCTTCCGGGGAGCAAACGCGATTCGTAGGAACCGACGGCTTTGTTATACGCCGTCACCGCCGTGTTGAGGCTCTTGCCGAGATCGTTCAAATGTTCGGAAAGAACGCGCACGCGATCGAAGACGACCCGGCCCTGCGCGGCGATCTCGCGGACGTTTTGTTCTTGTTTGAGGCTCTGCCAGACCATTCCGTACGAACGCAACAGCGCCATAAACGTCAGCGGTCCCGCGACGTAGACGGCCTTCTTTGCGGCAAATTCGATGATATCTTCATCTTGCGAATAGGCGGCACTAAGAAAGTTCTCGCCGGGAATGAACATGACGACGAAATCCACGCTGCCGGGAATCGTCTGGTACTTCGCTGCAGCGAGGGCATTGATCCGTGATTTGAGCGCGTCGCCGTACTTCTTAAAATGCGCCGCTTTGGTTGCTTCGTCGGTGCTCTCAACGGCATCGAGATAGGCGTCGAGCGGAACTTTCGCGTCAACGCAAATGAAGCGATCCTGCGGTAATTTCACGATCATATCGGGTTGCTGCGCCTTCTCGACGCCGGTGAAGCGCTTTTGCGTCTCGAAATCGCAGTGCTCCAACATGCCCGCCAACTCGCAGACCCGCTGCAGTTGCAATTCGCCCCATCGCCCACGCGTCTGCGGATTGCGCAGCGCCGAAGCGAGTTTCGTCGTACGTTCCGAGAGCGCCGCCGTCGCAAGGCTGAGCTCGCCGCCGCTCTTGGCGAGCTGTTCGACCTGCGTGCGTAATTCGGCATAGGCCGTCAGGCGCGCTTGTTCGAGCTCGCGAACGAAGGCATCGACTTGGTTGAGTTTCTCGCCGACCGGAGCGACGAGCTCGGAGAGCTTCGCTGCAATGCCGGCCTGCGTGGTATCGAAGCGCTGTCCGGCGAGAGCGAGAAACTCCGCGCGCGACGAATCGACGAGTTCGCGTTGCGTCGCGGTTAAATCGTTCTTCGCGCGCTCGAGCAGCAGTTCGAATCTTGCTGCCGCGTCGTCTCGGTTGCCGCGGCTGTTGCGGAGAAGAACTGCCGTCACCACCGCAGTGACGACGACCGCGGCGATAAGAAGCATCGAAACCAGCGTCGCACTCATCGGTCAGTGTTTCGGGACGAGGTGGCTCTTGAAGAACTCCAGCGTGCGTTTCCAGGCATCGCTCGCCGCTGCCGGTGCAAACGCGCTGCGGCGATCGTCGAAGAAATCGTGCCCCGCGGTTTGGTAGACGCGAAGATCGTTCGGCACGGTCAGGAGCGTGCGAAAGAAGCGCACTTGATCGATGGAGATCAGCGAATCGTGCTCGCCGTAGCTTCCGCAGACCGGAATGTGGATTTGATCGGGCGTGATGCGATCGACCGAGCCGTAAAAAGGCGCGACGCAGTGGAAGATATCGTTGTTGTCGGCGGCTTGCAGCAGGGCGTAATGCCCGCCGACGGAGAGCCCGGTGATGCCGATGAGCCCTTGCGGGGAGCGGGCTTGCAGCCAGAGCGCCGCCGCGCGAATATCGCCGTCGGCTTGCCGACGGTCGATGCGTTTGGCGAACGGTTCGAAGAGTTTGCGGTCGCAGGATTCGTCGCCCGACGGGGCGTCGAAGCGCGCGTAGAGATCGGGAGAAGCCGTGGAAAAGCCGGCCTTTGCAAAGCGGCGCACGATATCGCGAATCGTGGCATCGACGCCCCAGAGATGTGGAACGACGACGATTCCCGGTGTGTTTGCGCGCACGATGCGTGGCCCGGCGGTATAGACGCGCATCGTCGTGTCGAGACGTCGGAGTTCGACGATTTCGACGGCGATCGCCGGATCGGTCTCGGCGACGAAGGGAAGGTGCGGTGGGGCGAGATGCAGCTCGCTATCGTCCGCGCTCGCCACTCGACGAGGTGCGACGGCGTCGATCGCTTTGGCAAGCGCGGCTAAATCATCATCCTTCTTCAACGCCCACTCCTTCGACGTCGATCTTTCCGCGCCGTGCTGCGCGAACCTTTGCTCTGCTCGGCGGCGGGTTCACCGAGCAGCGTGGAGATGAACGCCTGCGCGAGCGGTGCGAGCGGACGCTCGCGCCGCAGAAGTATGTAAAAATCGCGTTCCAGGACGAGATCGTCGATGGCGACCGGTACGACGCGATGTAACGATATCGCGCGTTCGACAACGCGTTCGGAGAGGATCGCGATGCCGAGCCCGGCTTCGACGGCGCGCACGATTCCCTCACCGCTGGGCAGCTCCAGCGCGATCGGCGGCTCGACCCCCGCCGCGCGCAAAGCGTCGTAGCCGTGGTCGCGCGTGCCCGAGCCCGGCTCGCGGCTGACGAAGCGTTCGCGCGCGAGTTCGGCGGCGCGAATACCCGTGCGCGCGGCAAAGGGGTGCTGCGGCGCAACGATGAGGCGCAAGCGGTCGTGGGCGAAGGGGCGCGTCTCGAGCCGCGGTTCGTCGATCGTGCCTTCGATCAATCCGAAGAGGAGGTCGCCATGCAGAACGAGGCGCTCGACCTCGTGGGTGTTGGCGATCCGGACCCGAGGCTCGACCCCAGGGCGATCGCGGAGAAAGTCGGCGAGGAGCTTCGGCACGAGATGGGTCCCGATGGTGCGCGTCGCCCCGAAATCGAGCCGGCCGCTCCGTGCTGCAACGTAACCTTCCGCTTCGCGCTGTAGTGCCTCGGCCTCGGCGACGAGACTTCCGGCACGCTCGGCGACCATGCGGCCGGCCTCGGTGAGCTCCGGGCGTCCCGCTTCACGCGAGAAGAGCGTGAGGCCAAGCGCCGAGGCGAGCGTCGCCAGCTGCTGGCTTACCGCCGGCTGCGAGATGCCCAGGGCGCGGGCGGCCTTCGAGAAGGAGCCTCGCTCGGCAACTTCGGCGAGCGTTTCAAGCTGCGAGAGCGAGACTTTCATAAGCTAAACGAATTAGTTTGCATCTAATATGTTATTTGACTTATGGAGTCGCCGCTCCTATGCTCGGAGCATGATGTTTCCATTTCGTTTCCGTGCTGCTGCCGCGGCGATTCTCGCCGCCGCGTTGCTCGGCGTCACCCCCTACAACTTCACCGTTCCGAACGTCGACGTCGTTCCCGATCTGCATGGGAACCCGGCGAACGCTCAGCTGGTCATCTTCGCCGCCGGCAATCAATACATGGCGATGCATGCGCTCGTTGCCGCGTTCCAACGCGAACATCCCGATATCAAGCGCGTATTTTACGAAACGCTGCCGCCGGGAATTCTCGCCAAACAGATCGAGGCAGGCGCCTTGCAGATCGGCAATCTCGTTATCGATCCGCAACCCGACGTCTTTCTTTCCGGCAAGAAACGCATGACGATCGAACGCAAGCGCGGCATCGTCGGCCCCGCGCACACCTATGCGACCAACACGCTGGCGATTCTCGTGCGAAAAGGAAACCCGAAACACGTGATGGGTCTGCGCGATCTCGGGCGTGCCGACGTTCGCGTCGCGATGCCGAACCCGGCATGGGAAGGCGTCTCGGGGCAGATTCAGGCGGCGTACCGGAAAGCGGGCGGCGCCGCATTGGTCTCGACGATTATGGTCAGCAAGCGCAAAGCGGGAACGACGCTCCTCACGAAAATCCACCATCGGCAGAGTCCGCGCTGGATTCTCTCGGGGCGCGCGGATGCCGGCGTCGTATGGATCTCCGAAGCGCTCTACCAAGCGAAACTTACCGGGCGTCTTGCCGTTGTCAAAATCCCCGCCTCGGAAAACGCAACGGCAATCTACCAAGCAGCCACGATAACGAAGGCGCCGCACCCGGCGGCGGCTAAAGCGTTCGTTACGTTTCTGACCGGCGCGCGCGCGCGTGCCATCTATGCTTCTTACGGCTTCACAACTGGAGGAACCCACTCATGAAACGCACAGCCTTTCTTGCAACCTCGGCCTCGATCGTCGCCCTCGCGCCGACGCTCGCCGAAGCGGCGGCATCAGTACCCGGCGGCACGGCGCTCGTCGAACGGAAAACCAACTTCGACGAGGCACATTTCGCGAAAGTGCTGGGGCGCCCGGCAGAGATTCGCCAAATGTGGGAGATTCTCAATCCCAATCCGGTTGTCTGGAACAATATCAAGAACGCGCTTAATGGCCTGCATTTCGGATACGGATATCCGGAGCAGAAGATCGCGATGGCTTTCGCCGCGCATGGGCCGGCATCGAGCTATAATTTCAGCGACTATGTGTGGGCGAAATATCGCATCGGCGAGTTCTTCAACATCAAAGGGCCCGACGGCGCCTTCGCAACGAAGAATTATCATTATCCCTCGCATACGCCGTTTAATCTCTCCGGCGATCCCGACAACGAGAAATCGACCTACCAAGATCGTTCGATCCAGACGTTGCAACGGCGCGGACTGGTGATGCTGACCTGTCACACGGCAGTCGAAGAGCAGTCGCGCGCGATCGTCAAGCGCGGCTTCGCCCCCGCCGGAATGAACGGTTCGCAAGTCGCAGCGGATATTCTGACGCATCTCATTCCGGGAACGATCGTGGTGCCTTCGATGGTCGCGACGGTTGCCGTGCTGCAGAAGCGCTTCGGCTACGCCTACACGGCGCTGGCGTTCTAAGGGGCGCGCGGTGCGAGCTTTCTATGCGGTAGCGAGTGCGGTCGTCGCACTCGCGCTTGCCGGGTGCGCCGGGGGCGCCGGCGGCAGCGCCGGCGGTAGCACCGGCGGTACGAGCGCGGGAGCTCCGCTTGCGGGTGCCGCGCTCTATGACCCCGCGCACCTTCCGGCCGGAAAGATGGGCGCGATGGTGCGCGAGGGATACAATATCATCACGCAGACGCACAAATTTGCGAAACCGTACGTCGTCGCGCAGATGCAGTGTTCGTCGTGTCATATCGCGGGCGGTACGGTGCCGCGCGGCGGCTATCTCCGGATCGCCGGGCACTTTCCGCAATGGAACAAACGCTCGCACCGCGCGATCGCGCTGCAAGATCGCATTGCGGAGTGCTTTCTCTACAGCATGAACGGCAAGCCCCCGGCATACGATAGCCGCACGATGATCGCGGTTGTTGCGTATATCAATTGGATATCGAGAGGACAGAAAACATTCTCGCCGATCGATCCCGCGGTGCGCATCGCGCGTATCAAACCGCCGGCTCCGCCGAGCGTGACGCGCGGCGCCAAAATTTACGCAGCACAATGTTCGATGTGCCACCAAGCCGGCGGAGCCGGCATTCCCGGAGAGTTCCCCGCGCTCTGGGGGGCGACGTCGTTTAACAAAGGGGCCGGCATGGCAAAGGTCGCCATGATGGCGGGCTTCGTTCGCTATAACATGCCGCTTGGAAAAGCGGGCACGTTGAGCAACCAACAGGCCTACGATGTCGCGGCATTTGTCGAAAGTCACAAGCGCCCGGCTTTCGATAAAAAAGCGGCGATCGCGTTTCCCCCGGAACCGGCGAGTTTCTTTTAACGCATCGTGAAGATACTTCCCGGGCTCCTTCTGGCGATCGCGATTGCGGCCGTCGCAACCCTCGTCGGGCATGTACTGCCCGTCGTGGGTTCGCCGGTGGTCGCAATCGCACTCGGCCTGCTCATCACCGCGGTGCGCGCACCTGGTGCGCGGCTGCATCCGGGCATTCTCTTTAGTACCAAACAAGTGCTCGCGTGGTCGATCGTGTTGCTCGGCACGCAATTGCGCTTTACCGACATCGTTGCCGGCGGCCTCAAATCGCTCCCGGTGATGTTGGGCACGCTCGTGGTGGTATTAGCGCTCGCGTATATCTTCGGAAAATTGCTCGGGATCGACCGCGATCTGCGCCGGCTTCTCGGCGTCGGTACGGCGATCTGCGGCGGCTCGGCGATCGCGGCGCTGGCAAGCGCCGTCGAATCGGATCGTGCCGACGTTGCCTACGCGCTCTCGACGATTTTCTTCTTCAACGTTGCGGCGGTGCTGACGTTCCCGACGATCGGGCACCTCATGCACCTCTCGCAACATGCGTTCGGCCTGTGGGCCGGTACGGCGATCAACGATACATCCTCGGTCGTCGCCGCCGCCTTCGTGTTCGGCCACGCCGCCGGGGAACACGCGGTCATCGTCAAGCTCACGCGTACGACGCTGATTATTCCGTTGGTTGCGTTTTATGCCGGGAAGCGCGCGTTTGCGATGCGCGGCGGCGATGCGGTGCCATGGCGCTCGATTATTCCGTGGTTCGTTCTCTGGTTCGTCGTCGCTGCGGGCATCAACAGCTTCGGTTATATCCCGGCAGCATGGCATGCACCGCTCGATCAACTCGCGCTCTTTGCGATTACGGTCGCGCTCGCGGCGGTCGGCTTGAGCGCCGACTACGCGCGCATCCGCTCGGCGGGCGTCCGACCGCTGATCCTCGGCGCGATTCTCTGGGTCGGGATATCGCTCACGAGCCTCGGCATCGCGCACGCGATGCACCTCAACTGATGAGCATTCCGAACGAGTACCGGTAGCACGCGCCGTCATCCCGAGTAGGTTGCAATGTCATCCCGAGTGGGTTGCAATGTCATCCCGAGTAGGGCGCAATGTCATCCCGAGTGGGTTGCAATGTCATCCCGAGTAGGGCGCTGTAAGCGTCCGTATCGAGGGAGGCGCATCGAAAGGTAAAGGCGCAAGACCGACTTAGATGGAGCGCACAAAGCACGATCGGCCGACACCGTGTTTCCAGCGATGTTCGGCCGTGGTGTCGGGGTACGCGTCGGCGTTAACGCTCACGATGCGGCCATTATTGGCTTGCATGACGTTGATGCTCGGCACCGATGTTTGTGCAGAATGTGCGGAGTAGAACGTTGCGCAAAGACGATAGCGCGACCCCCCAAGACGTTTGTACTCGTATGCTTTCCCCGTGATCGGGTCGGCGATCTGACGTGAAGTAAGTCCTTCGATTTCGCTCAATCGAACGGGGAGCTCGAAATGACGTTTGTGTGCCTTGTCGATTACCGCCTTGGCATGGATAGCGTACTCGATTTCACGGAGATTGGTTAGTCGCCGCGTATCTGCGGAGAGTTCGCGCCTGTTTCCAGGCGAGCCAATCGCTGTAAACCCAATTGCAAGGGTTGCAATCACGGCAATCGTTGCTACAAGAGCGTACAGGCGTTCGCGTCGTGGCGCAACCGCAGTGCTCCGAACGGCTATAAGGTAATAAGAAAATATTCCGCCCGCTACGAGAAGCAACACCAAGGAGTCGAGAATAAAATGTGCGGTGAGGTTGCCGAGGAGAAACGCTTGAAGAAATGAGACCGCGTCGAACACCAGCGTAGCTACCGTTCCTACGAGCGCGATATACGTTAACCACTTGCGAACGCCGGTTGAGAATCCTTCGGGGCGTTGCGAAAGGTCGCGTTGCAGCGCTGCATTTACGAACATAAATATAGGAAAGGCGACGACGAGCATGGCGATCGGCCACGAAAGATACTGCGGCAGCTCGTGGGTAGGAATAGTCCAGCCGTTTGCGCGATCCGGTATCCAATAATCGATCATCACATAGAAAATATTCCCCAGTGAATACGACCACAGGGCCAGCGTAATAAACGAAACAAGATACAAATAGGCGTCGCGAGCGTATTCTTGAGCGCTGCCGCGGACGGGAATATCGAACCCCAAAGTCCGCTCGACAGCGGTTGAGAACGCGCGATAGATGCGTCGCTCCGACCAGCCCCGCTGCTTGAGTATTTCAACCGTTGTGGCGTCGGAGATGCCGGAGGCACGTGTCTTTTCAATAAAGGCAACGAGCAGATCGTCCTCCGTGCGTTCCATGCCAAAGCCTTACCCGCTGCGAGAAGGAATTCCTTTTCTCGGACAGGTGCACGAGCGCCAGGGCTTTGCCTTAAGCATCTGTAAGTCTTGCGGCGCTCATGACATTCTTTCGAGGCCTTTCGATGCGATTGCCTGGCATCGTCGGGATCTTGTTCCTGATCTATCTCGGGGCTTTGCTGTATGCCCCGCACCCTTCGGGCTGGGAGCACGTCCTCCGCGAGATCGCTCTTTGGACGGGGCTCATGATGCTCTTCGTCGTCTTTCTCGGTGCTCTTGCGATCGGCGCTAAAGCCATCGTTGCGCGTGTAGCGCGGGTGTTCCGTGGCGAAGTGTTGGGAACGCCGAGTCCCCCCGAGCCGTCAAGAGATGCAATATCGCCGAAGAAAGGGTTCTTCGCAAAATTTGCAGGCGGAGTCGAACACTTCATCATCAATTTTTTCGATCTCTCGAGTGCGACGTATTGGTATGCCGTCGCCTTTGCCTATGAAACATATAATATGTCGCGGGAACATAGCTACGTTTATGCAGCGTATAGTTTCTTGTGCTGTGCTGTTCTCGGAATCGATTCGATCATCAGGCTTGCAAAGGAGCCAGGCTTCTTTAATCGGCTTTGGTTTGGATATATGTTTCTCGGTCTGGTCGTATTAACTGTGTGCCTTGACGCATCGAAACCCGATAATCTCGCGAGCGTTATTTTCGATGTGATCTTTTTTGGCGCCTTATCTTTTGCCGGCTTCTACGGGCATTATCGGGCGAACGAAGGGATCGATGAAGATGCGATCGGTCTCATTGCGCGCGAGAGGTAACCGAAGCGCCCCTTACTCGGCGACGGTTGCGGCCTCCAGCTGCGTATGTAGCTCCTCCCAGCGTGCGAGCGCGCCGTCGTGACGGAGGGCGATGCTCTCGACCTCCGCCTGTAGAGCTTTGACGCGTTCGCGATCTTCGTAGAGATCGGGTTGCGCGAAGAGTTCGTCGATCTGCGCCTTGCATGCTTCGAGCGATGCGATTTCGCGCTCGGCCGCTGCGATCTGCGTCATCAGTTTCGAACGCACTTTGAGGGGCGTCAGGCGCGTCGTCTTCGGGCGTTCTGCCTCGCCCGCAGCGTTGGTCGGGCGATCTTCACGTTCGCGCACGAAGCGTTCGTACGCATCGTAGCCTTCGAGTACGCCCCACTGGCCGTTCTCGATCCAGAGCACCCGCTCCGCGAGGCGCGATAGCAGATAACGGTCGTGCGACACGACGACCAGGGTGCCGGGATATTCGTCGAGCACCGATTCGAGCGCTTCGCGGCTGGCGATATCAAGATCGTTCGTCGGTTCGTCGAGCAACAGCACATCTGCATTCTGCGCCATCAAGCGCGCGAGCATGATGCGCCGCCGTTCGCCGCCGGAGAACGAGCGCACCGGGCGCTCCTGCATCTCGCCGGAGATTCCGATGCGCCCGAGTAAGCCGCGCGCGCGCTCGGGTGCGACGTTGCCAACCGAGAGCACCGCATCGATCGCGCTTGCATCGGGGTCGAGTTGCTCTTGTGCGTTTTGCGCGAAATAGGCGACGCGTGCGGCGGGATTGTAACGCACCGTCCCCGCATCGGGCGTGCGTTCGCCGGCAAGAATCGAGAGCAACGTCGATTTACCGGCGCCGTTGGGGCCGACGATGGCGATGCGTTCACCCTGCTGCACGTCGATCGCCAATCCGCTAAAGAGCGGCGCTGCATAGCCTTTCGTGAGACCGCGGAGTTCGAAGGCAAAGCCGCCGGTAACGCGGCGGTGCGCCGCGAGCGCAACGTTAATGCGTGCGGCGTCGGGCGGCGGCTCCGGCACGACGATCTCGGCTTCGGTTCGCGCGAGCTGTCGTTCGCGGCTGCGGACCTGTTTGTAATCCGACGAGGTGTGCGTGGCGCGTAAGCCGGCGATCGTCGCGCGACGCTTGTCGCGTTCGGCGATGTAGGTTTCGTAGGCTCGCCGTTCGTTTTCCCGACGCACCTCGCGCGCTTCGAGATAGGCCGTATACGCCCGCGAGGCCGGGGGATAGACATAGAGCGTGCCGCGGTCGAGCTCCCAAATCTGCGTTGCAACGCGATCGATAAAATAGCGGTCGTGCGAAACGATGATGTAGGCACGCTTATCGGCGGCGATCGTGTTTTCCAGCCAGCGCACGGTGCCGATATCGAGATGGTTTGTCGGCTCGTCGAGAATCAGATAATCGGGCTCGTCGATCAGCAGATGCGCGAGCGCTCCTTTCGAGCGTTGTCCGCCGGAGAACTCGCGCAACGGTCGCGCGTACTCTTCGGGCGCGAAGCCGAATGCCGAGAGCATCGTGCGTAAAAGTTTGCGCTTGCGATCGTATTCGTCGTCGGGAACGCGCGCGAGCGCGCCGTCGACGAGCTCTTGCAGCGTCGCCTCGGTTTCGTCGGCGACCGACTGCGCGAGATACCCCATGCGCGCGTCGCGCGCCCGGACGATGCGGCCGCCGTTGGGTGCATCGACGCCGGCGAGCATCCGCAGCAGCGAGGATTTTCCGGCTCCGTTCGGGCCGACTAGGGCGATGCGCTCGCCGTCGCGCAGCACGCCGCCGAGCCCCGCGAACACATCGCGCGCCCCGTACCGACACTCGAGATCCTCGAAGCGCAGCAGTTCCATCGCCCCCGCCGTTGCGGGGGAACGGGCGGGCGCTCCTTCCCGGCTGCCGTCGAGAGGAGAAAGAAAGCGCCTAATTGGCTAGCCAGCCCGGCTAGGTATTAGCGCTACTTTCTTAATGCGGAGCGGGATTAAAGGAGCCAACTAAACTGAGTGAAAGGGGTTACTGCGCGGGTCTTGTCGGCTCCGCGCTCCGTATTTTGAAAAGCTACTTGGTATTGCGAAAGCACGGTGGTGACAAAAAATGAAGTTTATCCACACTGCGGATTGGCAAATTGGCATGCCGGCCGCCCAGTTCGGGACCGAGGCAGAGCGAGTGCGCGAAGCCCGCTTTGCATCCCTCGATCGTCTCGTGTCGCTTGCACGCGAGCGGGAGGCTGAGTTTATTATCGTCGCGGGCGACGTGTTCGACGACCTCGCCGTACCCGAAGCCCTCGTGCAACGCGTAGCGCGCACGCTTGCCGTCTTCGAAAGGCCCGTCTTTTTTTTGCCCGGCAACCACGATCCCGCCTACGCCGCCTCGCTCTGGCGGCGCGAGCACCTCTGGAGCGACGCGCCGAACATCGTCCGTATGCTCGCACCTGAGCCTATTACGGCCGCCGACGGAGTCACACTATTTCCGTGCCCGGTCTCATCGAAGCACGGGACGCAAGACGCGACGCAATGGATCGGGCAACACCTCGATACCCAAGGATTTCGCATCGGGGTCGCCCACGGCGGGCTGCGCGGTGCGGGTGTCGGTGACGACGAACTGAACTTCCCGATCGCACACGATGCAGCCGAACGAATGCGGCTCGACTACCTTGCCCTCGGCGATTGGCATGGCTATCTCGAGTTCCCCGATGCTGCAGGTGCGATCCGCACGGTTTACAGCGGCACCCACGAACGCACGGCGTTCGACGACAAGAACCCCGGCAACATCGTGCTCGTCGAGATCGACACGCCGGGTGCCGCACCGCGCGTCACGCCGATTCCCGTCGGCGAGTTGAAATGGCAGCTCCGTACGCAAACGGACCTTTCCACCGATGGTTTGACATTACTCTGCGATGAATTGCGTGCGCTCGATCCTCGTGGGCGCCATATCGTGCGCCTCATCCTCAACGGCACGTTGCGCGCCGAAGCGATGCAGGGGCTTACCAAGCTTCGTGCGCTCGCCACTGCCGGCTTTCTTTGGTTCGACGTCAACGACTCCGCGGTTCGTAGCGCGCCCGACGACGACCGTTGGATCGATGTGCTTCCCATCGGCACGTTGCGCAACGTTGCGCGCAAACTCGCTTCAGAAGCCGAGGCTGAATCCGCTGCGATGGACGCACTCGAACTACTTTACGATATCGCCGCCCGCCAAGGTGTTGAGGTTTCATCATGATCATCGAGTCGATTGCGCTCGAAGGCATCCGTCATTTCCGCAACCGCATCGAAATTAAAGGATTGCAGCCTGGCTTGAACGTCATCGTCGCGCCGAACGGCACCGGCAAGTCCACGCTCATCGATGGGCTCGTCGCCGCGCTCGTCCAGAGTCACAAGACCTCCGGCGATACGATTAGCGCATTGCTGCGCCATGTCGCTTACGACATCACGCCGACGGTCGAAGTTACGTTGAAGGGCAACGATGGCCGCTTTCGGATCCGCAAAGCCTTTCTCAAGGGCGTATACGCGAAACTCGAACGTGACGAAGGTGGCGAGTTTGTGGCCATCGCCGACGGCGAAGAGGTTGAAGCGTGGCTGGATAAAGCGCTTGCGCTTGATCGGCCCGGCAAAGGGGTGGCAAAACCGGAACAATACGGCCTAGGAGCCGTTCTATGGGCGCGCCAATCGGCTCCGGCGCTCGGCAAGCTGCCGACTGCACAGGAACAGCATCTGCGTTCTCTCATCGCCCCGGGCTCGGCCACGGTCTCATCCGCGGAGTCGCTAATACGTGACGCGATCGACGAACGATTCAAGAGCTATTGGGAACCTAAAGGGAAAAACTACGCGAAAGGGCAGCCCAGCGCCAACATCCCCGCGCTCGAGAAGGCCGCTACCCAAGCACGCGAACGACGGGAACATGCGTGTGAGGCTAATCAGCTAGTGCTCGAACAGCGCAAGGCGTTCGGCGAGATCAATACACTACTCGATATTCGCAGCATGAAACGTATCGATCAGCGCCGACGACTTGATGAGCTCAAGGGCGTGGTTGACCGAGTTCGCGAACTCGATCATCGCATTGAGCTTGCGGAGCAAGACGCGATTCGCGCTACTGCCGAACTCGGCCGTATCTCCAAAGAGCGCGATGCACTGAACGAAGCACAGGACCGCACGAAGGCAATCGAGCCGCAGATTCTTGCGCTGGATCGAAGCATCGCGCAAATCGCTGAACGGATCACCGAGGCTGAAGGCGCAATCGAACGTGCCCTCGACGATCAGGGCCGCGCGCACGAGGAAAGTACGGCGGTAGCCGCCGAGGAAGCACGCGTTGCCGATGCACGCAGATTCCTTTTAGCGAACGAGACGCTGAGTGAGTTCGGACATCGATTGGCTACGATCGACGAACTACGCGCGCTCCGCGAAGAGGCGATCCGCAAGGTCGCGGCCGTCATCGCTCCCGACGACGACGCTTGGAACGCACTCGTTAAGGCGCACGGCGTACAACGAGAAGCGCGTCAGCGAGTGGAGAGCGAATCGCTTACCCTACGTTTCACCCCCAAGCACGATATTACGCTTCGAATTCGTTCGGGATCTCCGGAAGGAGAACGCCAGTGTAAGGCCGGGACAGAGGCTCTCGTCATCGGCTTAGGCAAAATTGACCTCGATATTTTAGAGGTCGGTACACTCCGCTTCTCTAGCCCGATGGAATCTGCAGCCAAACTCCGCGATGCACTTAACGCCGCGAACGAAGCGCTCTCCACACTTCTCGCTCCCTATGGCGATGCACCCATCGAAACTCTTGAAACCCGGCGTGCCGATCGTGCCAACTACATGCGTGAGCTCGCAGATGTCGAATCGCGCCTGAGCGGACTCCTCAACGGCGAAGAACCCGACGCACTGATCGCCTCGCTCGAAAGCCGACGAGCGAACCGCCAAGATTTGCTCGACCGCTATCCGGAATGGGCTGCGAACAGCCCTGATCCGGAGGCCCTGACCGTGCAGATCGAACCTCGCCGAGAAGCGGCAATCTTAGCGCTCACCGCCGCGAACGAGAAGATCGAGGCCCAACAAACGCAACGCAAAGAGCTCCTCGCCGACCGAGAACGGCTGCAACAAGAACAGCAAAGCAAACACATCGAGATCGCACGGTATCGCAACGTCGTCAGCCTTGCCGAGTCGCAGAATCTCCTTGAAAAGGTCAAGGGGATCGGTCTGCAGGAGCTACAGGCTACCGCAAAACGTGACGATCTTCGCGAACAGCGCGCCGAGATACCCGGTGATCCAGTTGGTGAATACGAAAGCATTCAGCATTCGATAGAGCAACTCAGCGTCGAGATCGAGAAAGATAGGACTGAGGCTGCCCGGCTCCGCGCCAGGCTCGAAACGAATGCCGGCGCGTACGAGACGCTTGCGATAGCGGAGGCCGATCTCGAAACGGTTGAGCGCCGCAGAGCCGTCGCCTTGCGCGACGCGAGAGCGGCTAAGCTGCTGCACGACCACGTCGAAGCAGCCTCGCGCGCGATCGCTGAGGCGGTCAATGCCCCGCTCGCCGCCAACGCAACGGCCTTCGCGCGCCGTATCATGTCGCGTGACGACGTGCGGATCGGTTTCGACCTCGACGACAAGGCCATGATGCGACTCTCGTTCGGCACGACCGCTTGGAACGGAAAGACAATCTCCGACACGATTTCGGGCGGCGAGCAAGAACAGATCGAGGTCGCCATGCGGCTCGCTATGGGTTCGCTGCTCGCCAAAGACGAGCCGCAAGTGGTGATTCTTGACGATGCGCTCACCTTCTGCGATCCCGTTCGACTCTATCGGATTCTCGAGGTGCTGGCTGAGGCCGAACAGGACAACCTGCAGGTGATCCTCACCGGCTGCGACCCTGACCGCTATGCATCGATGCCGAAGGGAGCACATCGTATCGATCTCGATGATCTGCTGCGCCGCCCGAGCGTTGCATGATCGATCTTACCCCCGAGCAGCGCGCCGCCGCGTTCGACGATGTAGGGAACCTTGTCATCGAAGCAGCTCCGGGCGCCGGAAAAACGCGCGTGCTCATTGCGCGCATCGCTCACCTGATTCACGACCGTGGCATCGCAATGGATCGCATCCTCGCGCTCACTTTCTCGCGCCGAGCGGTGCATGAGTTGCGTGAACGCATCGCTCAAACGATGCCGCACGAGGCGCCCCGCATCGAGGTGCGCACCTTCCACGGTTTCGCAAGCCGTCTGCTTGAAATTGATACACCTGGTTTCATCTCTGGCCGTCTGCTCGAAAAACCCGCAAGCGAAGTACTTCTACTCGAAGCGTTCGCACGCGTGGAACCGCACGGCTTCGCGCCGCAGGTCTTTCGCTCGTCGGCCTTTGCCCGCGACGCCGAACGCTACGTCGCCGACCTCGCCCGCGCAGACGACAACGTGCGCGCCGCTCTCGAACGTGAGGGCAGTAACGCTGCGCGCGACCTGCTACGCGTCGCCGATACACTACGCGACCTGCGCAGGATGCTCGGCGTCACCGACTATGACGATCTCGTCACCCGTGCCGCTCGCCTCGCGGCCGATCCGTCCTCGCGATTGTACGCGGCGCTGCGCGATCGCTATGCGCACATCCTTGTCGACGAGTTTCAAGACACCGATCCACAGCAGCTAGCGTTACTCGAGGCGATTCCGTCGGTGATTTTCGCCGTGGGCGACGCCGCCCAGGCGATCTACGGCTTTCGCGGCGCCGCGCGTGACGCGATCGAACGTGCCGCCATATCGCTGCACATGCGCCGCGTACCGCTGCGCATTTCGCACCGCTGCGCGCCGGAGATATGCGCGCTCGTTAACGCCACACCCGGGCTCTTGCCACAAAGCCGAATCGACACGCAATCTACCGCAACCGGAACTGTGCGCGCCGAGACGGCGGCTACCCCACTCGACGAAGCGGCGCTTGTGGCCGAACGCGTGCAGGACGCGCTCGACTCGGGCATCCCCCACAGCGAGATCGGCGTACTGCTGCGTGCGCTCGAACCGCTGGGGCCATTCGTCCGTGCCGAACTCGAACGCCGGGGCATCCGGGCCTCTCTCGTCGGCGGCGACGCGATCGTGCACGAACCCATCGTTCGCGTGCTGCTCGATGCGCTGCGGGCCCTCGCCGACGAACGCGATGCAGACCGCTGGCGCGACCTCTTCTCCTCCTTCGCATTCGGCCTGCCGCGCTTACGCATGGCACGTGCGTTCGCGACGGCACCACCCCTCTCGCTAGAGCATGCGCTCGATGTGCTGCGCACGGTCGGCGACGGTCGCGTAACGCATGCGCGCATCGGCGAGGCGCTGCATTCCGCGCGCGAAGCATGGTCGCACGGCGACCTCGCGGCGATCGCGCGCGGCCTCGTGCGCGATCTCGACCTGCTAGGAGCCGCGGTCGCACTCGACGATGTCGCCGCCGCGCGCGCGAACGCGCGGCTTAAGCGCGTACTCGGCGCCATCGACGACCTTGTCCGCTTGCACGTGAGCCTGCAGCGTCCACTCCGTTGTGTCGAATTGCTCGAACTCTTCGAGCGGCATGCCGCAGGTCTGAACGACGACCGCGAACACGAAGATACCGCCGTCGTTCGCATTCTCACGATCCACGGCGCCAAGGGCCTGGAGTTCGACGCGGTGGTCGTGGCCGATGCGGCCGACGGTCGCCTGCCGGTGGAACTCGCGCGCAACGGCGTGCTCCCTGATAGCGATCTCACGCTCGCGCGCACGAATGGCTGCGATCTCGGGGCAACACCGCGCGAGCGCCTCGCCGAAGAACGCTCGCTTTGGTACGTCGCACTAACGCGCGCGCGCCATGCGCTCACCGTGACATCCGCACGAGCCTCGCTCGATGGCTCACCGCAGAACCCGACGCGTTTCTTGCCCGTCGATCACCGCGAGGCGCTCGCCTCAACGCCGCCGTATTACGCCGATCTCACATACGCCGGCGCCGACCAACTGCCCACGGCATGTACGCCGGAACCGGTGCCGCTGCCCGCGGACATCGGCGTCACCCGCATCGACCATTGGTTCACGTGCGAACGCAAATTCTTCTACGCCTCGATCCTGCGCTTACCGAGTGAAACCGCGTTCGAACGCAGCTTCGGTACCGCTCTGCACCTGTGCATCGAACGCTTCCACCGCGAGCATGCACGCGTCGATGCATCGTTCGAGCGCGAGCGGTCCATTGCGCAGCTGCGTCGCATCCGCGAGGAGGTCTGGGCCGAGCTCGGCGACGCCTTCGAAAGCGCGCTCGAACGCAGCGCTTCCGCCGCAAGCGCGGATCGTATGCTTGCGGCTTATGCAGAACAACTCGCCGGAACAGGCGCGCAGCGCCCGTTCACCGTCGACGCAATCGAACAACGCATCCAGATGCCGCTCGGCCCTTTCACTCTTCGCGGGAAGATCGACCGTATCGATCGCTTCGATGACGGCGGCACGCGCATCGTCGATGTGAAATCCGGCCGGATGAAGGCTGCATTCGGCAAACAGTCCGAGCGCTTCATCGCCGCCATCGCGGAGGGCACGCTCTACGACGAAGCGGCGCCCGATATCGCGAGCGTGCAGCTGCCGCTCTACCGCCGCGCCGTTTCCGAGGCCGAATCGGTCGCGCTACTCTACCTGCGTGGAAAAGACGGAGAAGGCCCCATTCTCGACGATACGCTGGTCGGTGACGGCACGCTGTTCGCGGCGATCGACGAGGCGATTGAACGGGGCTTCGTGCAGCGCATAAGCGGCGCGATCGATCGTTTCGGCGTGACGCAAAGCGGGCGCACCTGCGAGCGTTGCGCCTTCTCCACCATCTGCGACGGCGCGTTGACAGCGGTGAACTCATGACTGAGATTATTTTCGACGACGCGCTCTTCGGCGAGCGCCCACCCTCGGAGGACCAGCGGCCCGCCATTGTCGCCCCGATCGACGGGCGCCGCGCTATCGATGCGGGCGCGGGCACCGGCAAGACCACGACGCTCGCCTACCGCGCACTCTACTTGATTGCCTCGCAAACGTTGCGCGCCGACGAATTGCTCGTGGTGACGTTCACGCGAAAGGCCGCCGCCGAGATCGGCGAGCGCATCGCGCGCACGCTCGACGCCGCGCGCGCACGCCTGGATCCGGAGATCGATCCGCAAGGCGTTACCTGCGCGACGATCCACGGCCTCGCGGCTCGCATCTTGGCAGAATTCGCCTACGCATGCGGTTTCGAAGCGCCGCCGCGCGCCGTTACAGACGGCGAAGCGCGTGCCATTTTCGACGAAGTGCTCGACCGCGCGTTCGCGGACATCGACGCCGACGCGAGCGCCTTGCCTCTCGCCGAGATTCGCCCTAAGCCACTGCGCGATTCGCTCGCGCGCTTGGCCCTCCAATTGAAAAACCGCGGCGTCACGCCCGATGCGTTCGAAGCAGACGCGCTAGCCGCCGCCGACGCCCTCGCCGCACAGTCGTGGGGCCAAGTGTGGAAGCCCGGTACGCGCAAACCGCGGATAGATTGCGACCCAAAATCCGAACGCAGCGCCGAGGAGCGCGCACAGGAGGCCGTACGCGAACGCAGCAACGTGCGCTGGATTGCCACCGTGTTACGCGAGTTCGATCGCGAACTGCACGAGCGCCACGCCGCCACCTACGGCGACCTGCTGAGCCTCACCGTGCGGTTGCTGCGCGAGCATCCGCAGGTCGCGGCGACGTTGCGCGCGCGCTGGCGTCACGTGCTGGTCGATGAATTTCAAGACACCGCCGAACTGCAACTTGCGTTTCTGCACGAGATATTCGGCGACCGCGATCACCTCGAACACGCGATGCGCAACCTCACCGTGGTTGGCGATTTTCGCCAGTCGATCTACGGATTCAACGGCGCCGATCCGCAGATCATGCACGCGTTCGGCGCGTCGGCTGACGCCTGCTATCGCCTTGAGTGGAACCGTCGCTCGCGCACGCAGATTGTCGATGCCGCCCACGCCATACTCGCGAATCAAGGGATGGCCGACGACGCTGACCGTCTGCAGGCCGTGCGCGGAGCGAGCGACGAGCCTTGCATATTCGTTCGCAACACCGACGACGCCCTCGGCAACATGGCGGCACGCGTGGAGGAAGAGGCTGCCGCGATTGCCGACGAGGCCGCGCGCCTACGGGCCGGCGGCACGTGCGTCGCGGATATGGCCATCCTCCTGCGCAAACGCACCCACGCGCAACGCTATGTCGAGGCGCTGGCGAGGCGCGGGCTTCCCGTCGCGCTCGACCGCCGCACTGGCTTGCTCGACATGCCGGAGATACGCGACGCACGCGCCTGGCTGAGGCTTATCGTCGTCTTGAACGATACGCTTGCGCTCGTGCGCGTTCTGCAGTCCCCGCAAATCGGGCTCTCGGACGCCGCGCTTGCGCGCCTCGCACCGTTCGATCCCGTCGCAATCTACGACCATCCGACAGATGACGCGCACCTGTGCGCGTTACGCACGTGGCTCGAGGCGTTGATACCAGGACGCAGCGAGACCGCTCCCGCGGCGCTGCGGCGCCTGTTCGCCACAGTGCCGCTCGCCGCGTCGTACGCGCTTGACGGACAGGCCGACGCGCGTATTGCGAACTTGCGTGCATTCGAAGCGCTCGCACAACGTTTCGCCGCCGAAAACGACGATGCGCGCCTGCCCGCGTTCGTCTCGTATCTCGAGCGCAGCATCGAGTTCGATGAGGCGATCGAGGAAGCGAATCTGGATATCGACGGCGTAGCGGTGATGACCGTGCATCAAGCCAAGGGTTTGGAGTGGCCGGTCGTCTTCGTCGCGGGCGCCGACAATCGCCACTACAAAGGCCAGGCTCCGCCGGCGGCCGTGCGGCGTGACGATCGCAACGGCGCGCTCGTCCTCAGCCGCGATTGCGACGACCATCCAACGCTGCGCGCGGTGATGATGAAAAGGAGCTACGATCCCGCAACGGGACAACTGCTCGAACGTAATCCGCGAACGGAACAAGAAGAACGCGAGGCTGCACGGGTGCTGTATGTCGCATGCACGCGCGCTCGCGACCGTCTCTACGTCACCTCGCCGTCGACGCAACAGCGCTACGCCCCGGTCGGTGCGCTCGTCGAGTATGCTGCACCGTGGCCGCAAGCGGATCTCGCGCAGCCGCCTCCCAAGGCGTCACTCCCGGCAGCGAAACGCGTGCGCCCGGGCGAGCCGATCCCGCTGCCCCTCGGCGAACTCGCGCCTCCGCGCATCTCATTCACTGCACTCGCTACGTTCGAGACTTGCCCGCGCTTCGCGCGCTACCGCTACCGCCTGCACGTTGCCGACGTGAGTTCGCCGCGCCGCAGCAGCGCCGATTGGAACGGCGATGGCGGGCAGCATCTGAATGCCGCCTCGTTCGGTTCGCTCGTGCATCGGGCGCTCGAACTCTGGGCGCTCGCGCGGATCGACGGCGAAGCGATTGCCGTCGAAAGCGCGCTTGACGCGGCCGCCGCGGAGTTCGCAAATCTTCGCGATGCCGATCGTGACCGCGCGCTCGCATTCGCGCAGCACGCCGTCGCGGCGCTGCACGATCTAGAACCGCTAGCCGCCGAGCGCGAGTTCAACCACGTCGTCGCTGGCGCCGAGCTGTACGGCGCGATCGATCTGATCGCACGCGATACAAGCGGCACGATCCAGGTAATCGATTACAAGACGGGGACCGTCGTCGATGACGAGCATTATGCCCTGCAACTCGATCTCTACGTCCGCGCCGTGCGCGAAGAGTATCCAGGTGCAACGGTTCGCGCGCGCTTGCTGCGCCTGAGCGATGACCGCGCAGAGTTTCGCGACACAGAGCCCCCGATATCCAACGCGCTCGAACGATTGGTTCACGATGCGGGAGCGTTAACGTCCGACCTAACCACGCCCGGTCGCCACTGCGCCGCCTGCCCGTACAACGGCTCACCTTGCGTAGACGGGGCGGTGAAATGACCTTGCCATTCCCTAGTCTTTGCGAGGTACTAGCGAGGCCTATTGGGAAAGATATCGGCGCGCCCGCGAGAAGGCAACAGACATATTACAGCGCATTAGGTGATTCAGATGGCGCCAAACCGCCTTCGCCGATCAGGGGGCAAAAGACGATAGTTTGTCCGCGCCGATCCATCAGGACAAATTAATGCAAGCGGAGTTCGAAGAAAAAACCTACGAGAAGTACTTTGGGCGAGAACTAGCCGATACATGGCAAACCTTTTCGCCCGGCCAGGTACTGGAATCGATACTCGGCTTTGACGATGCCTTTTTTGTTCCGCATAGATCTCTATTTCTGCCCAAGTTTGGGAAAATGCGCGGAATCGTTATCCGTGAGATTGAATCAATACTCCGCATTGCCTCCGGCCGGTTGCCCCGATTTAAGCTCAATCTTTTCGTCCAGTATAAGCGCCCGGAATACATTTCGTCACACGCTGCTTCTGAGTGGAGTTCGTGGGGGTGCGAGTATTTTCGGTACGCAGTCGTGCCTCATCAGCAACTCGCGCTAGAGAAATTACAACAGTTCAGTGGGGCCCGCGCGAAGGCGATCTACGCCAGCCCAGCATTCTGGAAAAGCGACGATCTATATAAATATGCAAAACACGGTAAGATTTGTGACAATAGCAACATTGCGGAAGCCCTTAAGCTCACGGGGCATAAACGTTACACATATACCAAGCCCGGACCGACCGGAAAACGCCATTCCGAACCGAGCGATGTTACAAGCAGTAAGCTAGGTGAGCTTATTCGGCTCGGGCTGGGCGAAAACGAAGCGCTGCCTCTCAATAGGCATCTTGACCTTGCCAGGGGCTATGTCAGCGAAGTTATCCATGCCAACAACGAACTCAACGGACGCTTTTTGAATGCGCGCGAAGCGATGCGATCTCCATTTCTAGATGAATTAAGCCCTGATTTACCAATTATGTCGGCGATCCTGGACATAGTAGCATTTTGTGATGTCATTGCCGCATCATACTACGCGCTCAGCGACGAGGGTGGTAAATAGAATGTGATTCGTTGCACACTGGTTTGTCCTGGCATTAGGTATCCCGTTGCCGCGCGATGTTCGTTGGATACGCGGCATTTTTTAACTGCGCGAGGGAGAACGATAGCTGATGCCTATGCGAACCATCCCTCGACTTGTATGAATAGCGTTTAAAGGAGTCCACATGCTCCAGAAAATTATCTCGATTAAAAACGTCGGGCGATTCCGAAACTCGGCGACATCTGGGAATCCGCAGCTTGCCAAGTATACATTTATCCTCGGCGCAAACGGTTACGGGAAAACGACCATCTGTGCTATTCTTCGTTCACTACATACCGGTGAAGCGTCCCATGTTCTAGGACGAAAAACCCTTGGCATAGCCGATGCTGCGACTATCGAATTGTTGCTCGATTCTGGTCAGGCCCGCTTTGACGGTACAAGCTGGAGCGTCAAGCACCCCGCCATTTCGATTTTCGACGGAACCTTCGTAGCTGAAAATATCCATTCCGGCGAGGTCGTTGAGATCGACCATAAGCGAAACCTTTATCGCGTCATCATCGGCGACGACGGTGTGAAGCTGGCGGAGGAAGAGACCTCGCTAGCGACAGATAGCCGGACGAAGGCCGCGGAGATTAGCGCAGCGGCTAAGGCAATCCAGCCACATGTCCCGACCGGCATGACGTTTGAAGCATTTTTGGCACTCCCCATCGCCCCAGCCATCGATCAGCAGATCGTCGATCAGAAGCAGGTCGTCGATGCTATCCGGCAGGCGAGCGTAGTCAAAGATCGAGCCCTTCTTTCGGAACTCACCCTTCCTGCCATACCCGAGGGTTTTTCCGACATTTTGTCACGCACCATCGATGATATCAGCAGCGACGCTGAGAGCCTGCTGGCCGATCATTTGGCTGCCCGCGGCATGACGGCGAGCGGTGGGAATTGGATCGCGCAGGGAATCGAGCACGCGGCCGACGATATTTGCCCCTTCTGTGGTCAGGACACCCGAGGATTGCCTCTGGTCGCGGCATTTCGGGCGGTGTTCAGCGAACGCTACAAAGTTCTCCGATCAGATATCGCAGCCGCGAAGGCTCAGACGATTCAGGCCTTCGGCGATGCCGCGTTGGCCCGCCTCGATATGGTAGTCGAAAAGAACAAGAGTGGGATCGAATTCTGGGGAGGATATTGCACCTTCGATCCGGCTCTTGTAGTCGTGCCGCTCGGTATTTCTGCGGCAGCACGCCGTCTTGGTGAGGCAGCGCTAGCTCTGCTCGATCGGAAAGCCGGCGCGCCTCTCGATGCAATCGCGGCGGACGAGGGCTTCACGAGAGCAATCACGGCCTATGGTGCGGCAACTGCCGATACGAATTCGGTAAATGATGCGATTCGAGCAGTGAATACCCTAATCAGCGCTAAGAAGACGGAGGCAGACAAGGTCAACGTGACAGCTGCCGAAGCCGAACTTATGCGCCGTCAGGCAATAAAAAATCGACATACTGAGCCGGTCGCCACGCTTTGTGCCACCCATTGCGGCCTGGTTTCGGCTAAAGCGGCCATCGACAAGCGAAAGGAAGCAGCCCGGGATAAGCTAGACGCCCACACCAAAGGTGTTGTGAAACCATACGAACAACGGATCAACGATTTGCTTGGTGACTTCAATGCGGGCTTCATCATCACCGAAACCAAGCACAGCTATTTAGGCGGCAGCCCGACATCTAGTTACCAACTCGTCATCAACGAAATCGCCGTCGACGTTGGCAACGACAAGACCCCAACCGATCAGCCTAGTTTCAAAAACACCCTGAGCTCGGGCGACCGGACAACGCTCGCCCTTGCATTTTTTCTTGCCCACCTGGAACGCGATCATGCCCTTACAAACAAGATCGCTATATTCGATGACCCGTTCAATAGCCAGGATGCATTTCGTCGCCGGCAGACGATTCATGAGATAGTGAAAGTTGGCGTCAAATGTGCCCAGGTAGTTGTGCTATCCCACGATGCGACGTTTCTAAAGCAGGTTTGGGACAAAGTCTCTCCCGCTGAGCGGGTTGCGCTAGCGATCGTGGATCACGGTTCGCAGGGATCGAAGATCAGCCCAGTTGACCTGGAGAAGGCGTGCCAGGGCCGCACCGCGATCGATATGGACGACCTGCAAACGTATCTGTCGACTGGTGCGGGCGTGCATATCGACATCATCCGAAAAATGCGAGTCGTGCTCGAAACCTATTGTCGCGCGACCTATTCATCTTGCTTTCTTGCCAGTGACTGGCTCGGTGACATCGTACGGAAGACGCGTGAGGGTGGCGCTTCGCACCCCGCCCATGCGCTTTGTGACAAGCTTGATCAGATCAACGCATATACAAAACAGTATCATCATGGAGAGGACCTCACAGACTTGACGCCAGACCTAATCGACCCCACGGAATTGAAAGGGTTCACGAAGAAAACCCTCAAGATCGTAAACGCCTTGCAGGCGTAACACCAGCATCAAAAAAGTTCGCTTAACGACAACGGGTTGGCGATCATGGTTCTTGCTGGCCCATCCTTGCGATATTCACCCGGAAGTCCGCGCTCGCGGTCAGGGCGAGCTCGCTAATTTCAGTTCGCGACCATCCGGTGTCAGCGCCTCGGCGATGAGAGCATTGAGCAGATGACCGCGAGTTCCATCGCCGGCGGCGAGGCTTGCTTCCAGCCGATCACACAGCATCGTCAACTCATCGACCTTCGCAACAATTCGGTGTTGTTCGCCGATAGGTGGCATGGGGAAATTGATCGCCGCAAGATCGCCTTTATTGAATCCTGCTTGAGCTGATCTACTTGCGCTAGCTATGAAACGCTGGAAATACTGCGACCTAAGTAGCACACACAAAAAGATTGTGTCCCGTGGAGTGGTGTACGAGCCCCGACTCGGCGAGGTCGACATCAGCCGGTAATGACCGCTGACAACCTGGGTCTCTGATTGTCGCTGACGGCCTCCATTCCTTCGAGCTGCATGTACCGCCGGTTGAGTTGCCATTCGTCGTTCTGTTCGAGCAGCAGCGCGCCGA
>JAJYRI010000108.1 GCA_021794175.1 bacterium | reverse complement strand
CAACGATGGGAGAGACGATGCTACCGATGCGTACGTTGGGAAAAGAAGGGCTGACGGTCTCGGCGCTGGGCCTGGGCTGCATGGGCATGAGCCAGTCGTACGGCACGCCGGAGGAGCGCGACGAGCGAGAATCGATCGCGACCGTGCACCGAGCGATCGAACTCGGCGTGACGTTCTTCGATACCGCCGAAGCCTACGGGCCGTATGCGAACGAAGAGTTGCTGGCGCGTGCGCTGCAGGGCCGGCGCGAGCAGGTGACGATCGCAACGAAATTTGGTTTTCGCTTCGGCGAGCGCGGCATCAGCGGCGTCGATAGCCGCCCCGCGCACGTGCGCGAGGCGGTGGAAGGCTCGCTGCGCCGGCTCGCGACCGATCGCATCGACGTGCTCTACCAGCACCGCGTCGATCCCGCGGTGCCGATCGAAGAGACGGTCGGCGCGATGAGCGAGCTCGTGCGCGAAGGCAAGGTGCGCTATCTCGGCTTATCGGAGGCCGGCGCGCAGACGATTCGGCGCGCGCACGCAGTGCACCCGATCTCGGTGCTGCAGAGCGAATATTCGCTCTGGGAGCGCAACCTCGAACACGAGATCGTTCCGGTGCTGCGCGAACTCGGCATCGGGTTGGTGCCGTTCTCCCCGCTGGGGCGCGGTTTCCTCACCGGCTCGGCGAAGCGCGCCGAGGAGTATCCGGAGGGAGATTTCCGGCGCAACGACCCGCGCTACCAAGGCGCGAATTTCGATGCGAACATGCGCGCGGCGAGCGCGGTGCGCGATACCGCGACGCGCATGGGCGCGACACCGGGGCAGATTGCACTTGCGTGGCTGCTGAACAAAGGCCCCGATATCGTGCCGATTCCAGGCACCAAGCGACGGAGCTATCTCGAGGAGAACGTCGTTGCAGCGGAGATCGAGCTCGCTAGCGCCGAGATGGACGCGCTCGACGCCGCGCTTGCACCCGAGAAGATCGCCGGGCCGCGCTATAACCCCTCGCAGATGGCGATGATCGACCGGTAGCAGCGGCGGCGCGGCGCGACCGAGAGGGTCTTTTAACGGGGTCGCAACGAATTGGGTTTGACGGATTAGTAACCTATATGTTACTATGTAACAGGCGTGCGAAGGCGCTGTGGGTCGAATATCGGGCGCACAAGGCAGCCGCTTCGAGATCGAAAGGGAAAGGGTAATAATATGGCTTTGGCTCGAAATTCTAACCGAACAGTTGTAGAGCGGGTGAAGCGTGACCCTGCTTTTGCTAAAGCACTCTTCGACGAAGCGCTGACGCTTTTCCTCAACGGCGAGCCGGAGACCGCGCGGCTCGTCCTCCGTGACCTTGTACACGCAATCGTCGGATTTGAACGGTTAGCGGTTGCAACCGGGAAACCGGCGAAAAGCTTGCATCGGATGCTCTCGACGAGCGGCAATCCGAGCATGGATAATCTCGCGACGATTATCGGTGCATTGCGTAAGCGCCTTGGCGTGAAACTCGCTGCACGCGTGGTAAAAGCGGCTTAAGTTCGTGGCGACCAAGAAACAACGCACGGCACAAAAGCCGGCCCGGAAAAAAACGAACAGTGCATCGGCAAAGTGCTGCGGCCTATGTGGAAAATCCGGCCGTCTCACAAAGACCGCCTGCTGCGGCAAACTTATTTGCGACGACGCGGCAAATTACGTCCTGTTTTCGTATGCGCGCAACAGTTGCGATCGTAACCATCGGCGATTCACGCTTTGCGGTTATCACCACAGCGAAGAACACGATGGCGATTGGAAGCTATGCGGCGATTGCCGCATAGCTTTCGAAACAGAGATGTACGTATGGTACGGAACGAACGAATATAATTTTGAAAAGCTGGATAACCCTCCATCATTCGAGCCGACCCTATGTAGCTCGTGCCGATCGCGAATCGATCTCGCAAACGATAGCTACACACTCAAGCCGAATGGTGACCAGGTTTGCGAATCGTGTTACGAGCTGCCGATGCTGGGACGCGCTGAGTAGGCGTCACCTCGAGTTCCTGTGACCCCGAGCGGAGATAACGAGGTGACGTTCGTCGATACTGGCGAAGCCTTCGGCCCTCCGTGAACGAAAAATTGCTCGCGCTTGCGATTCACCCGATCTCAGTGCTACGGAGCGAATCTTTGCTCTGGGAACGCAACTTCGAACGCGAGATCGATCCGGTGCTGCGCGAACTCGGTATTGGGTCGGTGTTGTTCTCTCCGCTGGGCCGCGGATTTCTCACCGGCGCGGGCGATCCGCAGATGGCGACGATCGACCGGTAGCAGCGGCGGTAACGGTGTTAGCGATGCAGCGCGAACGCGACGCCGATTACTGCGCCAATGATGAGCGCGGTCTGCCCGGTCATCGCAACGATCAGAGAACGGTGGCCGGCGGTCATCTCGGAGCGGAGCGAACCGAGGCCGACGGTCATCTCGGAGCGGAGATCGCTCAAGCCTGCGCCAAGTTCGCGGCGCAGCCCGGCCAGATTTGCGTCGAGCGAGTTCAGGCGGTCCGCGACCTGTTCGTAGGCGCCTTCCAGGCGTGAGGTGCGTTCCTCGTGGGGGCGAGCCATCATATAATTCTCCTTTACCTATCCTATCACTCAAGGTGGTGCTGGTGACAAGAGCAAGCCGAAAAGCGTGCGCGACCCCTTTCCCGGGCGCACGCGGGTTCGCCATGAGCCAGTCGTAGCGCGACGAGCGAGAATCAATCGCGACCGTGCACCGAGCGATCGAACTCGGCGTGACGTTCTTCGATACCGCCGAAGCCTACGGGCCCTACGCGAACGAAGAGTTGCTGGCGCGTGCGCTGCAGGGCCGCCGCGACCACGTGATGATGGCGTCGATAGCCGCCCCGCGCACGTGCGCGAGGCAGTGGAAGGCTCGCTGCGACGGCTCGCGACCGATCGCATCGACGTGCTCTACCAGCATCGCGTCGATCCCGCGGTGCCGATCGAAGAGACGGTCGGCGCGATGAGCGAACTCGTGCGCGAAGGCAAGGTTCGCTATCTCGGCTTATCGGAGGCCGGCGCGCAGACGATTCGGCGCGCGCACGCGGTGCACCCGATCTCGGTGCTGCAGAGCGAATATTCGCTCTGGGAGCGCAACCTCGAACACGAGATCGTTCCGATGCTGCGCGAACTCGGCATCGGTTTGGTGCCGTTCTCTCCGCTGGGGCGCGGCTTTCTCACCGGCTCGGCGAAGCGCGCCGAAGAGTATCCCGCGGGAGATTTCCGGCGCAACGACCCGCAGATGGCGATGATCGACCGGTAACGGCGGCGGGACCGGCGTTAGCGATGCAGAGCGAACGCGACGCCGATTACTGCGCCAATGATGAGCGCAGTCTGCCCGGTCATTGCAACGATCAGCGAACGGTGCCCGGCGGTCATCTCGGAACGGAGCGTACCGAGGCCCGCGGTCATCTCGGAACGGACCGTACCGAGGCCCGCAGTCATCTTGGAGTCGAGCGTACCGAGGTCGGCGCTCATCTCGGAGCGGAGCGTACCGAGGCCCGCAGTCATCTTGGAGTCAAGCGTACCGAGGCCGGCGCTCATCTCGGAGCGGAGCGTACCGAGGCCGGCGCTCATCTCGGAGCGGAGCGTACCGAAGCCGGCGCTCATCTCGGAACGGAGCGTACCGAAGCCGGCATTCATCTCGGAGCGGAGATCGCTCAAGCCTGAGCCGAGTTCGCGGCGCAGTCCCGCCAGATTTGCGTCGAGCGAAGTCAGCCGGTCGGCGACCTGTTCGTAGGCGCCTTCCAGGCGTGAGGTGCGTTCCTCGTGAGGCTGTGCGGTCATCGCGTTCTCCTTCGCCTATCCTATCACTCGAAGTGGTACTGGTGACAAGGGATGCGCTCCGAGAAACCGGGTGCGCCGTCTTGACATATACGCCTATAGGCATATATGCTTAGCGCATGAAAGTCGCCCGCCACGATCCCAGCGCATTCGCCAAGCGCTTCCTGCCGGAGCTCACGGTCGACGTGGTGCTGCTTTCGGTCGGCGATGATGGGCGGCTTTGCACGCTCCTGAGCCGACGCAACGAGGCACCCTACAAGGGCGCATGGGCGCTCCCGGGCGTTTTCGTCGGGCGAAACGAGACGCTGGAATCCGCGGCGGCGCGCGCCTTATGCGATAAGGCCGGCATTGCAAACGTTTTCTTGGAGCAGTTATTTACGTTCGGCGATCTTCAACGCGATCCGCGTGGGCGCGTCCTGAGCGTCGCATACTACGCGCTCGTTCCGAAAGCGCGCTTTGTCGCCGCGACCGCCGAGATTGCCGATGCCGCCATCGCACTGCTCACGATTCCCTCGAGCGACGATCGCAGCGGCGCGATTCACGCCGACAGTATGGGGGGGCGGCGCATGAAACTCGCGTTCGACCACGATCGCATCATCGGCATGGCCGTGCAGCGGATCCGCGGGAAGCTGAACTATGCGCCGATCGGCTTCGAGTTACTCCCGGACCGATTTACCCTTCTCGATATTCAGCACATCCACGAGGCCGTGCTCGGCCGCACGCTCAACAAGGATTCTTTTCGTCGCAAGATGCTGGCGTCGAATTTGATCGAGGATACCAAGCAGCGTCAAATCGGCTCGGCCTTTAGGCCGGCAACCCTCTACCGCTTTAAGAAACAGGAGAATTAAATCATGGCTGAGATTCGTCGGTATCCGTTCGTGCGTCACCTGCGCGCCGATTCCGTATCGCACATCCTGCACTATCGCCGCGCGAAACTGCGCCACAGCGGCTCCGGACTCGCAATCTGGTTCAACCCGATGAGCGACAGCGTTGCCGAAGTGCCGATCGACGATCGCGACCTGCAACTGGTCATCCACGGACGCAGCTTCGACTTTCAGGACATCACTGCCCAAGGCGTCCTGACGTTTAGGGCGGCGGAGCCGGCGAAGCTCGCGCAGCGCATCGATTTCAATATCGATCTCTCGCAGGGCACGTGGCAAGCGCAGCCCCTGGAAAAAGTCGGTCTCATGCTCTCCCAGCTCGCACAAGAGTACGCATTGAACTATATCGCGCAGACGCCGGTGCGCGAGTTGCTCACGCGCGGCGTCGCGCCGCTTCGCGACGCGATCGAAGCCGGCTTGCGCGGGACATCGACGCTCGGCGACATGGGCCTCGAACTCGTAACGGTGCGCATTAGCGCCGTATCGCCATCGGCGGACCTTGAGAAGGCGATCGAAGCGCCGACGCGCGAGAAGATCAAACAGGAGGCCGATGAAGCGGCCTACGGTCGCCGTGCGCTCGCGGTGGAAAAGGAGCGCGCGATCGCGGAGAACGAGATGCAAAACAAGATCGAACTCGCCAAACGCGAACAGCAGTTGATCGAACAGCAGGGCACGAATGCGCAGGGCCAAGCCGAAGACGCCGCGCGAGCGGCGAAAATTGCCGCCGACTCCGAAGCAGAGCGGATCGCCACCGTCGAAGGTGCGAAGGCAACACTGGAGCGCGAGCGCGTGGAATTCCTCCACAATGTTCCGCCCGGCGTACTCCTCGCGTTGGCGGCACAAGTGTTCGCGAGCAAGATCGAGACGATCGAGCATTTGAATATTACTCCGGATATGCTCGGCACGTTATTGACCGACGTGCTTTCGAAGAAAGCCTCATGAGCGGAACGTTGGCACCTCGCGTCGTTGTCGTGCGGCGTCCAACCGAATACGAGCTGTTGATCCAACAGCACGGTACACGATCGCAAGCGGCCTTCTACTTGGAGCGACAGGGGCAGAAGCTCGACGAGATCGAGGAACGCCATCGTCGCATCGAGCGGGCTCTCGACGCAGTGCGCAGAGAGATACCGCTCGCATGGCGCAACGTGGGGCTTCTGCGCTCCGAGCTCGACCGTTTCGTCTTCGAGGAGAAAGACATCATCGTTGCTGTTGGCCAGGACGGCTTGGTTGCAAACGTTGCGAAGTATCTCCAGGGGCAGAGCGTCATCGGCGTCAATCCGGATCCAGCTGCGTACGAAGGGGTTCTCGTGTCCCATGAGGCCGCGGCGGTCGCCGACCTCCTGGCCGATTGCGCCGCCGGCCGTGCAAGCACGGAGTCCCGAACGATGGTCGAAGCGGTGCTCGACGATGGACAGCGGTTGCTTGCGCTTAATGAAATCTTCTTCGGTCACCATTCCCACCAATCGGCTCGCTACCGCATTGCCGTTGCCTCCGGTGAAGAGCGACAGTCTTCATCAGGAGTGATCGTCTCGACGGGAACGGGCGCAACGGGTTGGGCGCGTTCGATCAACCAAGAGCGCAACGGCATCCTCCCGCTTCCGACGCCCGAAGAACCTACCATTGCGTTTTTCGTGCGCGAGGCGTTTCCGGGAAGCGGCTTCGAAACCAAAACGACGTACGGGCTCCTTCGGACGCGAGAGGAGTTGCGAATAATTTCGGAGATGAACGTCGGCGGCGTCATTTTTGGTGATGGCATCGAGGAAGATAGCGTGGAGTTCCTCTGGGGAAGCACCGCGACGGTCTCAGCGAGCAAGACGCGCCTCGAACTCGTGCGTGCGGCGCAAGGATCTCGCCGCTGATCGGCGAGCGCGGCTGGCACGCCATAGCATAACTGCCGTCGCTTTGGCACATTCAACCAGAGTCTGCGCAATGTAGGTGGCCGGGGCAGCCTTCGGGTCCCCTTCTCTACCGCAACATCGATCGATCGCTTCGCAGAAATTCTAAACGTCGTGCACGAGTGAACGCTCATGTGCGGCGCGTAACGCCGCCTCATGATCGGAGGAGCACGGGCTCATGCGCTGCCATCCTCCCCCCGGTCGGGCGGCGCAGCCACATTCCCAAACGAAGCATTCCTGAAATTCGCGCCGGCGTTTTGGAACATCTCCGTTGCGCGTGGCATTCAAGGTGTACTGATGAATACCCAGGACGTTGTCGGCAATTTGAAGCGTTGTGTAGAGCGGTGCTCCCAATTATTCGCCATTTCTGAACTTAGCGGAAGTAGTACTGTCTGGACTTTACCCAGTTTCGTGGACGCCAAGATAGGTCACTCCCCGAGGAGGGCCAGAAAGGTATCCCATGCCAAAGAAACGCACGCAACACTCGTCGGAATACAAG
>JAJYRI010000107.1 GCA_021794175.1 bacterium | reverse complement strand
CTCCTATAATACCGCCGCCGATGCGAACGGTTCCAGGAAGAACCTTCTCGATTTCTTCCTAGCGAATCGCGAACGTGAACAGCGCGGCGGCCTTTACTTCCAATGGTTGCGGCAAGATCGTCGCGGGGGTCGATGCAAAGGGAAAACTCGGCAATTTGAAGCTCTCGCCCCCGATGAAATCGTCGAGGACGATCGGCTTGACCGCAAGGAGCGCTCCGAGGAGGACGCCGCCGGCACGGGCGATCGCTGCGGCGCGGATCTGCGCGATCCGTTCGGCGGCGACGAGGGCCTGCGTTCGGGCTGCATCGGGGTCGGCGGCTTCGAAGAGCGTCACGCGTTTGGCATCCCAGCCGGCCTTCGTTAACGCCGCGCTGACCGCAACGACCCGATTCGGGGGGACGCGGAGAATCGCGTAGGTCGCGTAGGCGGTGTGCCCGCTCTTGCTGAGCGATTCGAGCGGTACCATGCTCGCAATCGCCGAGGAGTTGAGCCCGAGCGAGGGCAGCATGGCGCGAAGCGAGCCGCTCGCCTCGGCTCCGAGCGCGGCATTCGCACTTTTGCCGAGCCGGCTCACCAGTACGCGCTCGACGGGAAGATCGGCGACGAGATCGGTGGGGGTGACCTGTGCGGTGGCCGCGACGGTGATCGTGTGCGGCCGACCTGCCGCGGCGAAGGTGCCGGCAGCGCTCGCCGGTGCCGCGGAGGCGACGGCGAGGAGAAGAGCGAGTGAGAGCAGCCGTTCGTGTTTCATCTTCGCGCCGTGCGCTACCGAGCGCTCGGATTCCTTTCCCCCGCGCGCAAGGCGCGTATATCGCCGGTTCGAATCGTGATCCCACGGGCGTCGAACCACTCCAAGAGCGGGACGGCGAACTTGCGCGAGGTGCCGATAAGCGTGCGGAACTCGGCGACCGTCATCTGTCGTCGCTCGCGTAAAAAATGCTCGAGGCGCGCGCGGATTGCGGCGAGTTGCGCGGCGCTGTAGAGATCCTCGCCGACGCGCACGAGGGTGCCGAGCGCGAGCAGTGCGGAATAGGCATCGGCGATTCCGGCGACGTGCGCGGTGCGGAGTTCGTTCTCGAACGCGGCGGCTGGAACCGGGGTGAACGCGGAGGGATCTTCGCGGTGCAGCAGCGGCGAGAAAAAGCGTTCTTGCTCGGGGCTCAGACGCACTTCGTGCCCGGGAAGAGCGTAGAATCCCGCGTGCATGGCGAGGCGCCCTTCGCCGACGAACGCCGTGAGATACCGATAGAGCAGCGCTTCGTCGAACGCAAGTTCTTTCGCGAGCGCCTGCAGGGTGCGCCCCATCGCCCACGGCGCTTCTTCGTGCCGACGGGCGAGTTGGGTGACGATCCGTTCGAGCAACGCATCGGAGAGCGGCGCTCCGATGAACGCTTCGGGTTTTGCGAGCGTTCGCAGTTCGCCCGCAGCGAGCGCGGCTTCGACGATATCGTCGATCGCCTCGGCGCGAACGTTGAGTTTTGCGGCGAACCCCTCGCGCCCAAGCCCGGCGAGCCCCGCTTCGGCGAGTGCGGCGCGCAGCGCCGTCGCATGCGCATCTTCGCCGACGAGCGCTGCCGATTCGATCCCCGCGATCTCGCCGCCGCCGAGAACGGTTTTCGGCGAGAGACGGCGCAGCACGAAGCGAACGCCGCCGAACGCCGTCGTCGGCGCACGCAGCAGGAGGCGCGCGGGGACGCTCTCCTCACGCTGCGGCACGCGCTCGAAGATCAGCGTCCCGAGTATCTCGGCAGCCCCGATCGACGCGCGCACGGGGTTGCGCCGCCGCAGAAGCGGCAGCGCGTCGGAGAGCGGCGTAAACTGCACGGCGAACTGCGTGCCGGGTGCGAGCTCCGGGCCGGCGAGAACGCTGCCGCGCGCGAGCCGTTCGCGCGCAACGCCGGGGATATTAACGGCGACGCGCGCGCCTGCGTCGGCGCGTTGCATCGATTTTCCGAAGACGTGGAGGCTGCGGACGCGCGCGCGCAACCCGTCGGGTTGCAGCGTCACGCTTTCACCGACGCGCAGACTCCCTTGCATCAACGTACCGGTAGCAATCGTTCCGTGCCCCGGCAGCGTGAAGGCGCGATCGACCGGAAGGTAGAGCGGCGCGTCGGCGTTGCGCGGCGCGAGTGCGGCGAGTTGCGCGGCGAGCAGCGCGCGCAACGCGGGAATTCCCTCCCCGGTGATCGAGGAGAGCGTTTGCATCGGCGCATCGGCGGCGATCGTTTCGGCGAGATCGCGACGGATCTGCCCGAAGGCTGCTTCGCGTTCGGCCGCATCGAGAAGATCGCATTTCGTAACGGCGATAACGACGCTGCGCACGTTGAGAAAACGCAGGATCGCCAAGTGCTCGCGCGTCTGCGGCATCACGCCTTCGGTTGCGGCAACGACGAGCAACAGCACTTCCATGCCGCTCGCGCCGGCGAGCATGTTATGGAGGAAACGCTCGTGTCCGGGAACGTCGACGATTCCCGCGACGAACGCGCCTTCCTCGAAACGCGCGAACCCGAGATCGAGCGTCATGCCGCGTTCGCGCTCCTGCGCCCAGCGGTCGGGGTTCGTTCCGGTCAACCGTTCGACGAGCGTCGACTTTCCGTGATCGACATGTCCGGCGGTGCCGATGATGTGCATGCGTCGAACTCCTCGGGACGCTAGATACTTGCGGCGAGCGCGTCGGCGAGCGCGGCATCTTCGTGCGGCTGCACGCTGCGGAGATCGAGAAGCACGCTGCGCTCCTCGATGCGTGCGATCGTCGGTGGCCGCGCGTTGCGAAGGCGGCGCGCAAAGAGATCGGCGTCGTTCGCTTCGATCGCTATCGCCGTCGATTCCATCGTCGCCCCCGGCAGCGAACCGCCGCCGACCGCGGCGCGCGTCGCCACGAGGCGCCCGTGCCCGGTGCGCGCGACGATCGCTTCGCCGCGCCGTCGTAAGTCGTCGGTCGATGCCGAGAGCATCGCGTAGAGCGGTATCTCGAGCCGCGTCCGCTCGCTTTCGTGCAGGCGTGCCGTCGCATCGAGCATCGCCAGCGTCGTCTTATCGACGCGCAACGCTCGCAGCAACGGGTTGCCGCGCATCCGTCCGAGCGCGAGCGCGCTTCCCACGAGCATTCCGCACTGCGGACCGCCGAAGAGTTTGTCGCCGGAGATCGCGACGACGGCGACGCCGTCGGCGAGCGCTGCGCCGACCGTCCGTTCGCGGGGGAGCCCGAAGGCCGTCATATCGACGATCGCGCCGCTCCCTAAATCCTCGACGAGCAGTACGCCGCTGCGCTGCGCTAAAGCGGCGAGCTCCCGCGAGTCGAGATCTTCCACGAAGCCTTCGAGCGAAAAATTCGAGCGATGCGTGCGCAGCAGCAACGATGTCTGCGGAGAGAGTGCGCGCTCGACGTCGGCGAGACGCGCTTTATTCGTCGTTCCGATCTCGACCAAACGCGCGCCGCTGCGTTCGAGAACGTCGGGAATGCGGAAGCCGCCGCCGATCTCCACCAATTCGCTGCGCGCGACGATGCATTCGCGGCCGCGCGCAAAGGTATCGAGCAACAACAGCACCGCGGCGGCGCAGTTGTTGACGACGAGCGCATCTTGCGCGCCGAAGAGCCGCGCGAGTCGCGCGCTTACGCGCTCGTAGCGCGAGCCGCGTTGCCCCGGCCCGAGATCGTATTCGAGGTTGGAGTAGCCTGCGCCGATCGTGGCGGCGGCATCGAGCGCGGCGCGTGCGAGCGGCGCGCGGCCGAGATTGGTGTGGACGAGAATGCCGGTCGCGTTGATGACCGGTTGAAGTTGTGCCGCTGCCGCCGCCTCCAACGCTGCCGCGAACGCTCGCTCGAGATCGTAGCGCTGCCCGGCAACGAGTGCCGCGCGCGCGCGGTCGAGCGATTCCTGTGCGATCGCCTTGATCGCGTCGCGCCCCAACGAGGATTCGTAACCGGCGACCGCCGGCTCGGAAAGCAAGCGATGCACGGCCGGGAGGCCGCGCATCACGTTCTCATCCACCGCTGCGGTGAGTGCTTAGTTGAGGTGCCGGGCGAGCATCGAGTTGATCTGTGCCTCGGGCACATATCCGACGATGCGATCGACGGCCTGGCCGCCCTTAAAGAGAATCAGGCAGGGAATGCCCGAGACCCCGTACTGCCCGCTCAACGACGGATTCTCGTCGGTATTGAGTTTGACGAATTTCGCCTTGCCTTCATGGCTGGCGGCGACTTTTTCGACAACCGGGGAGAGCATGCGGCACGGGCCGCACCACGGTGCCCAGAAATCGACGAGGACCGGCTGGTTGTTTCCCAGGACCTCGCTCTGAAAATTTGCTTGGCTGACTTCAGCGATTGCGCTCACGATGGACTCCTTTTTCTACGATGCTTCAACCGCGCGTCCGCGGTCTCCGGTTGCACGAGCCGAGCCGGCCGCTAGGCCAGCTCGGTCTGCGTCGGTTCGCCGGTGATGCCGGTAATAAGTTCGGCCTGTTTGCCGAGGTTGGTGATCGCGATCACTTCGTCGCCTTCCCCGAGACGCTGCAGACGGACCCCCTTGGTTGCCCGCCCGGCCTTCCGGATATCCTTGACGTTGATGCGAATCACTTGGTTCCCCGAGGTGATCATGAGGAGTTGGTCCTCGGGAGCGACCATGATCTGATCGACGACGCGGCCGATATCCTCGCGCTCCTTGGCGAAAGCCTTCACGCCTTTGCCGCCGCGCGAGGTGTGGCGATAGTCGTCGATCGGGGTGCGTTTTCCGAACGCCTGCGAGGTGACGAGCAAGACCTCTTTACGCTCGTCTTCGATGACATCCATCGCGATAATTTCGTCGCCGCTTTCCAGCGTCATCGCCTTCACGCCGCGAGCGTTGCGCCCCATCGCGCGGACGTTCTGTTCGTTGAAGTGCACCGCCATGCCGGCCCGCGTGCAGAGAATGATATCGCGCGTTCCCGTCGCGAGATCGACTGCAAGCAACTCGTCGCCTTCGTCGAGGTTGATGGCATTGAGGCCGTTCCGGCGGACGTTGGAAAACTCTTCGAGTTTCGTCTTTTTAATGACGCCGTGCGTCGTCACCATGACGAGCGATTTGTCGCCCTCGAAGGTGTCGATCGGGAAACAGGCGGTCACCTGTTCGCCCGGCGGAAGGGTGAGCAGATTGACCAACGCGGTCCCGCGCGCTTGTCGCGTGGTATCGGGAATCTCGTAGGCGCGCAGACGATAGACGCGGCCTTTGTTGGTGAAGAAGAGCACGTGATCGTGCGTCTTCGTCGCAAAGAAATTGCGAACGACATCCTCACGCTTGAGGTTCGAGATACCGGTCACGCCGCGCCCGCCGCGGTTCTGCGTGCGGAACGTATCGACCGATACGCGCTTGATGTAGCCGCCGTCGGTGTAGGTGACCACGACATCGGTATTGGGGATGAGCTGCTCGACGGAGATCTCGTCTTCGGCGGGAAGCACGAGGGTGCGGCGTTCGTCGCCGTGTCGCTTCTTCAGATCGAGCGCATCTTCTTTGACGATTGCGGCGACGCGGCGCGGGCTGCGGAGGATATCTTCCAAGTCGGCGATGGTTTTGATGAGTTCGAGGTATTCGTCCTCGATCTTTTTGCGCTCGAGGCCGGTAAGGGTGCGTAGGCGCATGTCGACGATCGCTTGCGCTTGGATCTCCGAGAGCGAGAAACGAGCGACGAGCTTGCCCTTCGCTTCGTCGGTTGAGTCGCTGCTGCGAATCAGTGCGATGATTTCGTCGATGTTATCGAGCGCGATGCGATAGCCTTCGAGCAAATGCGCGCGTTCTTGTGCCTTGCGAAGATCGTAGGCGGTTCGCTTGAGGATCACGTCTTTACGGTGCGTGATGTAATGGTCGAGCAGTTGGCGCAGGTTGAGTACTTGCGGTTCCAACGGAGTCGTTCCGTCGGCTTTCGGCGCACCCGCCGGCACCAGCGCGAGCATGTTGAAGCCGAAGCTCGATTGCAGCGGCGTATGCTTGAAGAGCTGGTTGAGCACGACCTTCGGCGTCGCGCTCTTTTGGAGCTCGACGACGACGCGCATGCCCTTACGGTTGCTCAAATCGTCGAGACGCGCGATACCCTGAATCTTTTTCTCCGCGTGCGCTTCGGCGATCGCCTCGACGATGCGGCTCTTGTAGACCTGGTAGGGAATCTCGGTGATGACGATCTTGTGGCGACCCTTTTCTTCGATGATCTCGGCCTTGCCGCGCATCGGAATCGAACCGCGCCCCGTCTTGTACGCCTGGCGGATCGCTTCGTGTCCGAGCACCGTGCCGCCGGTCGGGAAATCGGGGCCCTTGACGATATCGCAGAGATCGTCGTCGGTGACGTTTTCGTTATCGAGAATTGCAACGACCGCGTCGGCGATCTCGCCGAGATTATGCGGCGGAACGTTCGTCGCCATACCGACGGCGATACCGCTGCAACCGTTGACCAACAACTGCGGCAAGCGCCCGGGCAGAACCGCCGGCTCGGTGCTCTGGTTATCGAAGTTCGGTGTAAACGGAACCGTCTCTTTATCGATATCGGCGAGGAGATCGAGCGAGAGGCGCGCGAGCCGGGCTTCGGTATATCGGTACGCGGCGGGAGAGTCGGGATCGATCGAACCGAAGTTGCCGTGCCCGTCGACCAGCGGGTAACGCAGCGTGAAATCCTGTGCGAGCCGAACGAGCGCGTCGTAGACCGATTGGTCGCCGTGCGGATGGTAGCTCTTTAAAACTTCGCCGATGATACCGGCGCATTTCCGGTGCTGCTTGGTCGGGTCGAAGCCCATCTCGCGCATCGCGTAGAGGATGCGGCGCTGGACGGGTTTGAGGCCGTCGCGCACGTCGGGCAGCGCCCGCGACGCGATGACCGACATCGCGTAGGAGAGATAGCTCTCCTTCATCTCGTCTTCGACGTTAATCGTTTGGATGCGTTCGTTACTCAAGGCTTACGGTTGACTCCGGCGTGCAGATGCTCGTGTCCTGATCCGCAAGTCTCACCACATGCCCGCCGGGTCTTTTCCGGCGGGTGCAGCGTTGCTCATCGGTCACAATGCTACGGCATTGCTCCCTCTTCGCGCCTCGCCCCGCCGAAAAATCCCTCGTCGGATCATGTTGCGCGACTTG
>JAJYRI010000106.1 GCA_021794175.1 bacterium | reverse complement strand
CCGTTGCGTTTCTCGATGCCGACGCCGTGCTCGCCGCTAATCGTCCCGCCGAGTTCGACGGCGCGAGCCAACACGAGGTTGCCGATCTCGATAACGGCGGCCACTTGCCGCGGGTCGCGCTTATCGTAGAGCAAGAGCGGATGGAGGTTCCCGTCGCCGGCGTGGAAGACGTTCCCGACGACGATGCCGTGTTTTTTTGCTGCATCGTCGACTGCCGCGAGCATCTCGGGAAGGCGCGTGCGCGGAACGCAAACATCTTGCGTGTAATAATTCGGAGCGATGCGTCCGACTGCGCCCGCCGCGCCCTTGCGTCCGCGCCAGAGCGCCTCGCGCTGTTCGGCACTTGTGGCCGCTTGCCACTTGGTTGCCCCGTGGGCGCGAGCGATTCGCGCGATCGCGGCATCCGCAGTCGCGACCTCTTCAGGCTCGCCGGAGGATTCGACGAGCAGCACTGCAGCGGCGTCGGCGGGGTACCCGGCGGCGTACGCCTCTTCGACGGCACGCACGATCGTCGCATCCATCATCTCGAGCGCAGTCGGAACGATCCCCGCACCGACGATCGCGCTTACCGCCTCCGACGCGCTCTCGATGCTCGGAAATGCGGCGAGCCAGACGCCGGTCGTCGGTGGAATGCGCAGCAGCCGCACCCAGGCCGAGGTAACGATTCCCAACGTCCCCTCGCTTCCGACCAAGAGTGCGGTGAGATCGTACCCGAGATCGTCGACTGCGGTGGTGAAGCACTCGCCGCGATCGTCGACGATCTCGAGTGCGAGCACGTGGTTCACGGTGGTTCCGTACGCGAGGCAGTGCGGTCCACCGGCGTTCGTACCGATGTTTCCGCCAATCGTGCTCGCGCGCTGCGAGGCGGGGTCGGGTGCGTAGAAAAATCCGGTCGATGCGATCCGTTCGCTGAGTTGGAGATTGACGAGCCCCGGTGCGACGCGCGCCCGGCGGTTCTCGATGTCGAGCTCCAGCAATTGGTTCATCCGTGCGAACGAGAGGACCACCCCGGCGCGCAACGGCGTCGCTCCGCCGCAGAGCCCGGTCCCGGAGCCGCGGGCAATGAGGGGTTCCTCAAGATCGCGGGCGATCTTGACCACCGCGCTGACCTGCGCGGCGGAGGTCGGCAGAACGACGGCACTCGGTAGCACGCCCTGGCTGTAGGCGTCGAAGGAGTAACATGCAAGATCCTCCGGGGAGGTCTTGACGGCATCCGCGCCCAGCGCTTCGATAAGTCGTTCGATTAACACGGTTCTCTCCCGGGTGTTTGGGCATGCAGGAAGAGTAGCCTGCCCGGCTTAACGGCTCGACGGCAAATGTTCATGTTCGGGAAGAAGAAGAAACCGACGACGAAGAGCATGCTTCGCGCACAGCCCGGCGTGCAGCAGAAGCGCTCTGCGTTCCGCATGCCGGTCGAGTTCGAAGTCTTCTACGAGCTCGATGGCCGGAAAGGCCGACGTTCGGCGCTCGCCAACGATCTCTCGGCCGGCGGATTGCGCCTCGTCACCGACGAGGACTTGATCAAAGGGTCGTTGTTGCACCTCGACATTCAACTCCCGGCCGATTTCCTCGAAGAGATGACCGTCGAAAAAGAGGTCTTCAAGCAGACGCCGTTCGGGCTGCGTCCGGAGAGCGTTCGCGAACGCCCCCCGGGCTTTGAACCGATGCGTCTACGTAGCAAAGCGCTCGCTCCGTTTTACGATGTCGCGATGAAGAAATTCGCATATGGCATGGCGTTCGTCGATACGCCGCCTCCGGTGCAGGAAGAGTTGCAGCGCTTCATTCACCTTTGGCAGTTGAACTTTTTAAGGACGCGCCGGAACGACGACTAGCGTCCTGAGAAGCGGCTAATTTGGATAGAGCAGGTACTTGGCGCGGAGCTTCATGAAGCGCGCGAGCGCCGGCTGCCACGAATCGATGATCTGCCGCGCGCTCTCGCCGCGTTCCAATCCGATCCGCACTGCGTCGGTGCCCCAATCGTCATCCATTCCGCGCGCATTGATGCGGAGGTGCGGCATCAACCGATGCCCCGCGACCAGCAACTCCACCGCCGTTTCAACGCTGCGGAAGCGATGCGGATGCGTGACGTACAGCTCGACGCCGGAGAGTTCTCGGCCGCGCCAGAAGCCGAAGAACGGCGACCATGCCGCCGGACGGAAATAGATGCCGGGGAGATGTCGAGCATTCAAAGCGCTCGCATAGGCGTACGCCGACATATGGAGATAACCGGCATAAAAGAACGGTTTCGCGGTGCCGACACCGTTATTGATGCCGCCGTTATCGATCAAGCCGGTGCACGGATAGACGAGCGTCGTCTGCCAGGTTGGGATATTCGGCGAACTCTCCACCCAGCGCAACCCGGTTTGGTTCCACAACATCGACCGATGCCAGCCGATCATTTTGACCACCCGCAAGTGGGCGTGAATGCCGAACGCGTTGTTGAACATCTCCGCGAGCTCGCCGATCGTCATTCCGTGGCGCATCGCAATCGGATAAAGACCGATGAAAGAACGGAAACGCGGATCGAGCACCGGCCCTTCGACGATCTCGCCGCCGATCGGATTCGGGCGATCGAGTACCCATATACTCTTATGGTACCGGGCTGCCGCGCGCATGACCTCGGCCATCGTCGAGATATAGGTATAGGCGCGATCGCCGACATCTTGGATATCGAAGAGCAGAACGTCGACACCGCGTAGCATCGCTGCGGTCGGCATGCGTTGCGGCCCGTACAGGCTATAGACCGGCAGCCCGGTGCGCGGGTCGCGGTAGGACGAAACGAACTTTCCGGCGAGTTGGTCTCCGCGAAGACCGTGCTCGGGAGAGTAGATCGCCTTGATGCAGATGTGCGGGTTTTCGCGAATGGCGTCGACGATGTTGACCAGCTGTGAGGTGACGCCGGTCTGGTTGGTGACGACGCCGACGCATCGACCGTGAAGATCGTGCCACGTGGAGCGAAGAAAGACTTCGTCGCCGAGGACGATTTTGGCGCGCGGTATCGCGCCGAAACCCGTGACCGAGACGAGTAAGGCAAGCGATGCGGCGACAGCTCGGAGATTCATGCGATAAACGCCGCGTTCGCTTCCTCGGGCAGGATGCCTGCGCTGCGCCCGCGCGCGAAAAGCTCCTCCACGGCAAGCATTCCCTCGGCGCCGACGTCGATGCTGTAGTCGTTGACGTAGAGACCGATATGCGCGCGCATCACCGCTTCATCCATTTCAAAAGCATGCTCGCGAACGTACGGCATGATCGCCGCTTCGTCGTTCCGAGCGAATGCCAGGCTTTCGCGCACCGCCGCATCGATCTCGCGTGCGCGTTCTTCGCCGAGATCGCGGCGTGCAAGAATCGCACCGAGCGGAATCGGGCGTCCGCTCGTCTCTTCCCACCACGAGCCGAGATCGAGCAGCGCGTGCAAACCGGCGTGTTGATAGGTGAAGCGCGACTCGTGAATGATGAGCCCGGCGTCGACCTCACCGCGTGCGACCGCATCGACGATTCGATCGAAACGCATGATCTGCGTGCGCGGGCGCCGCCCGAGCGCTAGTTGGAGCAACAGGAATGCGGTCGTGCGCTCGCCGGGGATGGCGACCAACGGGTCGTCGAGCGCGCTCCAGCTGTTGACGCGATCCGGGCGCGCGACCACCAGCGGGCCGCAACCGCGGCCGAGCGCTCCCCCCGAACGCAACAGGCGGTAATCGCGCATCAAGTACGGGATCGCACCGTAACTCACTTTCGTGAGCGGGTAGCGTGCGTCGGCCGCGGCGTCGTTGAGTTCGTCGATATCGAGCAACACCACGTCGACACGCGGTGCATCCGCGAGCAGTCCGTTTGTGAGTGCTGCGAAAATATAGGTGTCGTTCGGGCAGGGCGAATAGGCGAGGGTGATGCGTTCGTTCACGTCGGCTCCACGGCGGCGAAAAGGCGATGGGTTGCGTCGGCGAGGGCGGCGAAGGCCGCCTCGACGTTCCAGTTTTCGGCCGCTCGCGGGCCGACGATATTCGAGATGCCGCGGAGTTGCAGCGCGCGGACGTGCGCGATCTCGGCGGCGCGTAAGACCGCGAAGCCCTCCATGCTCTCGATCTCGGCTCCCAGTGCGGAGAGGCGTTCGCAGGTGCTCGCTTCCGTAGTCACGCGCGAGACGGTGACGCCGGTTCGTTGCGCAACACCGCTTGCAGCGAGCATCTCGACCAGCGACGGGTCGCTCTGCGCGCGCGGGTAGAGGCGGTCGCCGGGCGGCAGGCGCAGCGCCTCGCCGTTCTCGCGATCGAGTTCGATGAAATCGGCGGCGACGACGCAACCTTCGCCGATCGCTGCGCGCCCTTCGAAGGCGCCGGCGATGCCGATGTTGAGTACGAGATCGTACGCTTCGCCGACAAGAGCGGCGGCAGTGCGCGCGGCTGCTTCAACCGGCCCGACCCCGCACACAACCGTCCGGACATTCTCCGGAAGCGCTATGCGCGCGCGCTCGAAATGCGTCGCGCAGATGGCGAGCACGCGCACCTTAGGGAATCCCGATGAATTTATGCGTCTGCAGCGAGAGACGAAAGCGCTTCGGGTGCGCGCGCGCGTAGGCGACGGCGAGCTCGATATTGCTCGCCTTATTGCCCTCCGGCTGTAAAAAAATCGTCGGCTGCTCGGGAAAGAGCGCGAGATGCTCCTCGGGAACGCGGCGGTCGACGATGAGCTTCACTTCGTCGGCGCGCCGTGCCATGCGCGCGTCGACGCGCTCCTTCGGCGACACGCAGAGCCACACGTCGCGCGGCAATTCGGTAAAAATCGTCCCGTTGCTTTCGATGTGAACTCGTCGGCCGGCACTGCGGAGTGCCTCGATCAATGCCGGGGTTGCGCTCTGCGCCAACGGTTCGCCGCCGGTGAGCACGACCATCGGGCATTCGCCGCCGAGTTCCTCGACGCGGGCGACGACTTCATCGATCTGCGCGAGCGAGCGCATCGCATAATCGGTGTCGCAGAACGCGCACGCGAGATTGCAACCGGCGAGCCGAACGAAGACCGCCGGCGTCCCGGCCCACGTTCCTTCGCCCTGGAGCGTATAAAAAATCTCGGCTATGCGTAGCGTGCTCGACGTTTCGGCGGCGTTCATCGCAGGTCGTTACAGCGTAAGACGGCGCACGCCGTGGGCGTCTCCCAGAGTACGAGTTCGTCGAGCAGCGGGAGCGCCGCGGCGATGCGAGCGTGGATCCAGAGCAGGACGTTCTCGGCGGTTGGATTTTCGACGAATTCGTTGAGCGTGCGGTGATCGAGTCGATCGACGATCTCGCGCCCGACGACCGAGGTGATGCTCTCGAAGTCGGCGACCATCCCGCTCGCGGGGCCGCTCTCTTGGAGCGGGCCGCGCAGCGCGACCTCCAGCAGGTATGAGTGCCCATGCATGCGCGCGCATTTCCCGGCATGGTGGGGAAGTGCGTGAGCGGCTTCGAATCTGAAGTGCTTGCGAATCTGTAAAGCGGGCATAGCGTTCGACCCGACTCTTTCGCGTCGCCCGTACCCGAACCCTGATTCCTCTCACAGGAGAAAGCCGCGAACATGAAGCTGCACACCAATCGCGAGGAGCTCGTCGTGACCCTCGTCGCCGGCGTCGTCGCCCCCGCCCTGATCAATTCCGGCATCTACGACGTCAGTGCAGAAGGCGACCCCTTCGTGCTCCCGAGCATCGGCGGCGTCAACCCCAACGTGCGGATCGGCGACGGGGCGTTCGCTTTTCTCGCCGATCATATCGAGCCGGCGGTGAGCATGCGTAACAACGACGATCGGCTCAACATCGCTTTCAACGCGATGTCCTGCATCGGCAATCGCGTGCGCGTTCTCTCCGGCGATGCGAAGGGTGCGCTCGGCCGCGTGACGGGTACGCATGGCGGCATCGAGCACGTGATCGCCGATTTCGAAACCGAGAGCATGGAGAAGATGGCGATCGGCGACGCGGTCCAGGTGCGTAGTTGCGGGCTCGGGCTTCGCTTGCTCGACGCGCCGGAGGTGCGCGCTTTTAATGCCGATCCCGATTTCCTCGACGCATGGGGCATCGAGGTGCGTAAGGGGCGGGTGCACGCGCGCGTTGCGAAAATCGTTCCGGCGGCGGTGATGGGAAGCGGGCTCGGACGTTCGACGGTGGTGCGCGGCGATTACGATATCCAGTGCTTCGACGACGAGATGGTCGAGCGGTACGGGCTGCGCGATCTTCGCCTCGGCGACATCGTCGCGATCGTCGATGCCGATAACTCCTACGGCCGCATCTACCGGCAAGGGGCGATCACCGTCGGCGCGGTCGTGCACGGGCGCTCGTTCGTCGCCGGGCATGGCCCCGGCGTCACCACCTTGCTTACCTCGCGAAGCGGAGCGATCGAGATCGCCGTCGACGCTGCGGCAAACCTCGCGAACATCTTTCCGGAAATGAAGGAACGGTAAGCGCCCTTACAGCGCGGTATCGAATTCGTGATAGGATCTCGCTATGACATCGGAACGACAAAAACTCACCATTCGTGAATCCGGCTCCGGCCGGGTTCTCGTCGAAGCGAGCCCGGAGCGCTACCAAAAAGTCGAAGGGAATTGGTACGTCGATCCTGCGGCGGTAAAGAGCGAATTTCTCGTTACGACGACGCACGAATATCGCTGCCCGTATAAGGGGCGTTGCTTCTACGTCGATTTCCACGACGGCAACAACCGGGCCGAACGCGTCGCGTGGATCTACGACGATCCGAAACCCGGCTGGGAGCACATTCGGGGACAGTACGGTTTCTACGCCGGGGAGACGGCCGCAAAATTCGGTAAGACGCGCGACGAGCAATCGGACGCGTGACCGCGGCTCTCTGGGAGCGCGGGCCGAAACGGGGTAATAGCAGTTGTCGTCGGCACACTCGTTGCTGACTGAATAGGATAAGGCGACGACCGCGTTCGACCCGCGAACTCTTCGACGGGATTTACGCGGTCGCAGGCTCCACGACGGGGTTTTCTTACGTTTGGTTGCTTTTGAGACGCCATAAATCGGCGTTTGTGGGCGCGCGCAACGCGCACCTTTGGGACCCGTTTAATGTCGTAGCCAGAAGTGTTCGGCTTTGGTAAACAGGGCGGGTGCCCCGGCTTCTCACGCCGGGCCGCTTGCCGTCGCGCTTTGCGGCACACG
>JAJYRI010000105.1 GCA_021794175.1 bacterium | reverse complement strand
ACCTTCATCATGTTATCGAACGGCGCGAGCACGCCGGGATGGAAGTGCTTGAGATCGCGATTGTAGGCGTAGATCGCCATGCGCCCGTCCGTGACGATCGACGGCACCTCTTTCACGAACTGTTTGGTAAGGATCGCAACGTCCGCGTTCCGTTCGCGTTGCGTGAAGTGCGAGAAGAGCGCCTTCATCGCCGCATCGGCTTTCGGATCGCACCAACGGAGATCGTTCTGGCCGTTCGGCGGGAACTGATTGCAGCGATAGATGAACGAATAATCGCCGAGCGGATCGTTCCCCCACGCAAACATCGTCACGTCCCAACTGTTGCCGTAGACGATCCCGCCGTTTTGATAGGGCGCGAAAAACTCCGCCGAGGAATAGTGGCGGACGCTGAGGCCGACGCCGATCTTCTTCCACGATTCGCGCATCAATTCGATGATGTTATCGGTATCGGGGGTGCCGACGACGGTCGCGAGATCGAGCATCAAACGCACGCCGTTCTTCTCCCGGATTCCGTCGGGGCCGCGCTTCCAGCCCGCCTTGTCGAGAATCTCGTTCGCTTTGGCGATATTGTAGTGCGTGTAGCCGATGCCGTGCACCCAATAGGGCGCGCTCTTGGGGTTCGGCTGATCCTGAAGGTTGCCGATATTATGGCGGATCTTTCGGTTGATGCGCGCGAGCGGCGTTGCATACCGCAGGGCGCGACGGACGGCGAGACTTGCAACCTTCGGGTGCGAGAGATTGAAATCGATGTGATCGTAGTAGTAGTCGGGCTTCACCGAGACCTTGAACGGCGTCATCGCTTTCAGACGATTGACATAGGCCGGCGAAACGTACATCCAAAGATCGAGCTGTTTGGCCTGCATCTGCGTCAGCACGGTGTCGCGGTTGGGAATGATCTCGAAGATGATCTTCTTGAGCTTCGGCAGGCCGCGGAAATAGAGCGGGTTGGGCACCATGACGACATCTTGGCCGCGGTTCCAACGCTTGTACTTGAACGGCCCGATGCCGACCGGGAGCGAGTTATAGGGAACGTTGTTGATGTTCGGATACTTCGCCAGCAAATGTTTGGGAAGAACGCACGGGTTGGCGTCGGCGCTGGAAAAAAACGTCGTGATAAACGGCGAGTACGGATGCTTGAGGTGGAGGATGACCGTGTATTTATTCGGCTCCTGAATTTTGTCGATGAGATCCCAGCCCGTGCGGCTAACGATATCGTTCGCCGGATTCATGATCGCGTGGATCGACCAGACGACATCGTCGGCGGTGAAGGGAGCGCCGTCGGACCATCGCACGCCGTGGCGGAGATGCCAGGTGATCGTTTTGCCGTCGGGGCTGATGCCGCCGTTCGCTTTCGTCGGTTCGACGGTGAGCAGTTCGGGGACCGGCTTGTTCTGCGCGTTCCACTTCGTCAACCAGGCCATCGTCAGCGACGACATCAGGCTAAGCGTCGACTGCTGCGTCAGCACGGGGTTGAGCGACGATATATCCTCTGCAGTCGCGTAGCGAAGCACGTGCGGAATCGTCCAGGAATTTATTTGCCCGTTCGGCCCGACAGTGCCGCTTTTTTGCACGCGACTACAGGCGGTGAATGAGAACGCGAGGGCGAGGGCAAGGACAAGAACGGCGAAACGTTTCAAAAGAAGATCTCCTCCCAGGCAGCAAGTCCATCTAGAGTTTGTCGGGCTTGGGAACATTCCCCGTTTCCGAACCGTCGAATTTGCCCGACTTCTTCGTTGCTCGACGAACGCTAAACCGAGGAGAGTGTTTCGCCGTCCTCCGCTCGCATCGCTGCCGGATCGTTGCCGAGCGCGCGATGAAATGCCTCGAAAGCCGCCGGCGCGATCTCCGAGGGTTTAATCTCGCTGCGTCCGCCCCAAAAGACGTTGGTGTAGTCGAACGGGATTCCCGCCTCGTGCAGGTGGGCGTCGATCGCGGCTTTATGCTCGAGGACGAGCGCTTTCTCGGTTCCGTGCGCGACGGCCATGATGTTCACGTTCATGAACTCGGGGCCGCCCTCGCGCCAGTAGCCATGCGTGATGACGAAATGGCGCGCGACTTCGCGCCCCGCCGCCACTTCGTTGCCCGGGGCGACGCGCCAGTGAAAGAGCGCATTATAACGCGTGACGCGTTCGTTGGCCGCGTTCGGTTTTACGTGCTCCAAAAACGTGGAAAAGCGCCCGATCACCTTGCGCCGCTCGAGCTCTTCGGCGACGGCAAAAAATCGTTCCAACGAGACCCCGGCCTCGGCGGCGCGCGCGACCCAACACGCTTCGACGATCTCGTCGATGGCGAACTCACGTTTCAGCGCCGTGAGAACGCGCCATTCCTCCTCGTCGAGCAGCACGATATTCGTGCTCTGAATCTCGCCCGGAGCGTCGGCGCGCGCACCCGGTTCGAGGCCGCGTCGACGGACGTGCCCGACGCCGAGTGCGAAGAGCATTTTCGCCGGCATGAGTTTGAAAGCTTCGGCCCCGACCCGCGCGGCGAGAAACTCGGCGTGCTTGCGCAACGAATATCCCTGCGGCACCTTCAACGTCGTCCACAGTCTATATGCACTGCCCGGAGAATCTCCATCGGTGCTGCGAATGACGATATGCCCCGAGAATGGATCCTCTTTGCTCATAAAATCGAACGCCGCGTCGAGTCTCTCGGCGGGGACGCGCCAAGCCGTGAGCGCCCCCGGCGCCAGGCTCGTGGCGAGCAGCGTCTGTCGAACGCGGCGAATCGTACCCGCCTGAAGCATTGCGACGATACGATCCAGGACGACCGGCAACGGAACGCCGCTACGCCGTGCGATCTCACCGAAGGGATCGCGCTGGAAGCCCGCGAGACGGTCCTCCGAGACGGCGAGAATTTCAGCGTTAACGGGGTCTGCAATCGCGATCACTTCGTGTATTCACTTTCACCGAGGGCGAGCTCGTAATTTTGCTCCGCCGTTTGGAGCGAATAGACCGACGAGACCGCATTTTTCTGCGCCGTTGCCAGCGTTGCTTCCGCGGTCACAAGAGTAACGAGGTTCGCGACCCCGGCCTTATATTGAGCGCTTGCGGCATCGTAGCCGACCTGCGCAGCTTTCAAACTTGCCTGCGCTTGGTCGAGTGCCGACTGCGCCGCGGCAAGCTTTGCAATCGCGCTGCGCACGTCGCTCTCGACCTGCAATCGCGAAAGCGTGATGCCGGCCTTCGCCGCGTCGGCCTGTGCTGCGGCGACCGCGACGTTATAGTTCGTGAGCCCTTGATCGAAAATCGGTACCGTCAGCGTCGCGCCGAGCGATTTCGACTGCACCGGGATCCCGTTGAGACCGCTCTGATAGCCGTCGCTGGCATTGGCGTTGATCGACGGAAACTTCGTTAGCCGATTGAAGCGGACGTTCTCCTTCGCCGACTGATAATTGTTGAGCGCTGCGAGATAATCGGGGCGCATCAATAGCGCGCGCCGGATCGCCTTGTCGTAGGAGAGCACCGGAAATTTCGGTGCCGGCGCGGTCAACGATCCGGCCGTGTTATCGATCGGTTCGATCAACGCGTTGGCCTCGAGCCCCAAAGTCGTGGCGAAGGTCGCCTGCGCGGCGACGCGCGTTCCTTCGTCGGTCACGAGTTGCAGGCGCGCCTGCGCGGTGAGTGCTTGTGCGGAGTAGAGATCGGACGGCGCGGCTGCTCCGACGCGAATCTGCGCTTCGACGAGCTGCTCTTGCGTGAGGTACTGCTTGATGATCTGTTGGTCGACGCTCACCGAGCGATCCGCGAGCAGCACCCCGTAGTAGGCCTGCGCGACGGTATAGCCGAGTTCTTGCAACGATCGAATCAGCGTATCGCGCCCGGCGACCTGCCCCGATTTGGCAACGTGAATGCCTGCGATCACGCGGCCGCCGTCGTAAATGAGTTCGCTCAGCTTGAGACCGTAATTGACGCTGTTGTAGATGCCGTTCGGCGTACCCACGCCGCCGCCGACGCCGCCGATCGTTCCGGAAGAGAACGTGCGCGTCGCTCCGGCGCTTCCGGAGACCGACGGGAAGACGGCGCTCTTCGCGACGTTATACTTCGCGAGCGCCTGCGCGTAGGTCGCCCGCGCCTGCGCGAGCGTCGGCGATTGCGCAACAGCGATCGCGACCGCCTGCACGAGCGTGACTTTCGTTGGGACACCCGCGACCGCAACGCGCGGCGAGATGAGGCCTTGCGTCGCCGCATCGGACGCACGCGGAACGAGCGTCCAGGCTAACGCGCCGACGAGAACGAGCGCGCCGTAACGCGCCGCTCGCCGCTTCACTGCCCACCACCGGCGACGACGTGTATGGGGCTCCCGCTCCGCAGCGAATCGGGGCGCGTCGTAATAACGCGCTCTCCCGCCGAGAGACCGGAGAGAATCTGCGACTCGGTATCGGTCTGCAGCCCCACCTTGACCGGAACTTCCTTGGCTTTACCGCCGTCGACGATGAAGACCGCATCGCCGCTCTGGACGCTCGCCACGGCAGCGCGCGGCACGATCAACGCGTTCTTCGCGGATTGCTTCGCCATCTTCGCCGTTACCAGCATGCCGCCGCGCAGAACGTCGCCGGGGTTCTGCATTTTCACGCGCGCGAGATAGGAGAGCGTCCCGTTGGTCGGCACCGCGTTCACCGCATCGAGACGCGCGTGGAAGACCTGCCCGGGGAGCGAACTCGTCGTAAAACTCAGCGGCGTTCCGGTGCGAACGTAGGCGAGATCGCCGTCGGGGATATTGACGTTGACCCAGACGATATCGACCCGCGAGACCTGCAACGCCGGCGCAGCCGGCGACGCCATCGTGCCGGGGTCCATCATGCGCGCGGTCACCACGCCGTCGAACGGCGCGTAGAGCGCGGTCTGCCCGATCTGCGTGCGAATGAGATTGGCCTGTGCCGCCGCGGCCTGTGCGGCTGCCTGCGCAGCCTTCACCGATTCGGCATTCGACGGATTCGCTTGCGCGTTGGCAAGCGCGGTATTGTAATTTCCCTGCGCGGCGGCGAGTGCGGCGCGTGCCGATTCCAGCGCCTGCTGCGAAAGATATTTTTGGTTGAAGAGCTGCATGTCTTGATTGAAGACGAGTTGCGCGTTCGCTAACGCCGCCTTCGCGCTCGAGAGCGCGGCGTCGTTGGCCTGATTGCGCGCCGGAAGATCGATCTGCTGCCCGCGTGCGCTCGCCTGCGATTGCATCGCCGTCGCATCGGCGGCCTGCAACTGCGCGTTGAGCGTCGAGGGATCGATGCGGGCGAGGATCTCGCCTTTGGTGACGCGGTCGCCGACGTTCACGTAGACCGCCGAGACGGGGCCCGACTGCTGAAAGGACAACGTCGAGCTCTCATAGGGGGCGATCTGCCCGTCGAGGGAGAGATAGGTGGCGATGCGCCCCACCGTCACGGGGCTCGCCTCGACATCGAGCGGAATCGGCGCGCGCGCACCCTTGGCCCCGCAACCAGCGAGGAGGACGGCGATCGTAGCCGCCGAGATCGTCATACGGATTGGGCCGGGCATAGCTCTCCTATAGAAGACAATGAGGTCGTCTTCCCCATATACACCACAAACCTGAGAATTGATTCATGGCTTATCGGCAAGCGGGGGATTTTACGCGAGGCACAAACTACCAAAACCCGCGCTATGTCCAAAAACATCCTCCTCGGTCGATCCCACAGCTTCCAATGCCGCGTCGAGGAATGGATGACGGCGCACAAGGCCGGTAATGCCGGGGTCGAGGTCCTCTCGACCGCGATGCTGGTCGACCTTGTCGAGCGAGCGGCGATCGCTTGCTTGGAGGGCGCTCTCCTCGAGAACCAGATCTCGGTCGGCACCCATATCGAACTCGAGCACCGGCGCCCCGTCCCGGTCGGCTTCCTCGTCCGAACCGAGGTGGAGGTCGCGCTCGTCGATGGCCCCCGCGTCAGCTTTGCCGTACGCGCCTTCGATGAGTCCGACGCGGTCGCCGAGGGCACCCACGAACGCTTTATCATCGATCGGGAGCGTTTCGAAGCGAAGCTCGCCGAAAAACTCGACTGAATTCCTCCTTGTGAAGAGGGGGCTGGAAGCTCGGGCCGAAGAGAGGGGATGACGGTTCTTCGGGGGCCCCGTCGTCGGCGAAGGCCGGCTACGGGCTCCTAGCGTTGTTTGAAAGACGGCGTTTAACGAAGAAACCGAGGCATCTTTACGACTCTCTTACCTATCGAGGAGGATACTTTGAAGCGACTGAGCACCGGAGTCCTAGCAACGCTGATTGCAGCGTTCTGTGGGCTCAATGCGGTCGCAGCTCCCTCCGGCGCGTCGCATGGAAACATCGGCAACAAAGCGATCGTAGCGGATATGGGCTCGACCAATGCGGCTCCGCCGGCGAACTTCGGTTCTCCGCCGTCGGGGCAAGTCCCGATTCTTTATAACGACCACCACGTGTACTCGAAACCGGACCTTCTGAAGAAGGGCCGCGTTCTTTCGGCACTCGTGCGTGGCGGCACCGTCCTGATCCCCCTGCGCTCGATGTTCGAGCAAATGGGCGCGACGGTGAACTATAACGCCCGCACCAAGCAGGTCACCGTCAGCAAACCCGGCGCTGAGATCAAACTCACCGTCGGTAAGAAGACGGCGATGATCAATGGTGAAGAGCGCACGCTCGACGTCCCCCCGATGATCTACAAAGGTTCGGTCCTCGTACCGATCCGCGTGATCTCGGAGACGATGAACGCGTACGTTCAGTGGGTTCCCGAGAAGCGCGTCGTCGTCGTGCGGTACATCCCGCCGACCCCGCCGCCGGCTCCGCCGACCGCACCGCCGGCTCCGCCGACGGCCGCTCCGGCAACGCCTCCGCCGACCCCGACCCCGGCTCCGGTCGTTGGACCGTACCAGGATCGTTTCATCGTCGGCGATTACCTGATCTCACCGAAGATCTACAACGAGTTCAGCCCGGGTAACACCGGCAAGACGGCCCCGTTCTCGTATGCGGTTCGTGGCGCCGCCGAGTTCAATCTCTTCAATCTCCCCTGGATGATCGAAGGCGATTACCGGCAGTTCAACTACCCGCATAACCAGGGCGTCGCGACGCCCGCCGGCTACACTCCGGCGAACAACAGCTGCGCGAACCTCGGCGTCTCCGGCGACCCCGGCTGCGTCACGGGTATCGGCGGCACCGGTTCCTACTTCGTGCCTGCGTTCACCGCCAGTGACTACACTGCCGA
>JAJYRI010000104.1 GCA_021794175.1 bacterium | reverse complement strand
TGGGCTTTTTCGAGTTGTTCGATGCGCTCGATCTCGACCGACCTTTGCTCGTCGGTCATGGCGCGCCACGCCTCCATGCGAGCCTTGAATCCCTTCGCGGCACTTTCGGGAAGCTCGCCGGCAAACACGCGCGAGAACATCACGCCGCACCCCCGAAGTCGCGATCGTGCAACGCAATGGCCGCGCGGATATAATCCGGCTCGGAATCATCCTGCGTGTCGAGAGCGATGCGCACGGGTGGTTCGTGATGCCTGGCGACGGCGCGAAGATAGTTCAAGCTCGGCTTCCCGCGCGCGTTGGCTTCACACAGCGCATCGGCAAAGGCAACCGGGAACTCCTCGCGAGCGGCTAAGAGCGCCCGGCGAAGGCTCTGAATTCGCCCGAGGCTGATTTTGCCGGTCGCGTTTTCAGCAGCGGCTCCCGCGATGAATCGGGCAACATCGGCTTCGAGGGCACCGAAGGCACCCTCGGGGACATCCGGCAGATCGGGTTTGACCATCCGGCGAGGAGAAGCCGCGGCTTCGACCCCACGTTTATCCAATACCGATACCGAATCCGATACCGATACCGATACCGAGGGCACGTCCAACTCACTGAGCCCCGCGTGAGGAGTCTCGTCCTGCTCCGCTACGACTCCGTGAGTCCTCCGTGTATCCTCCGTGAGTCCTCCGTGAGTTTCACGAGGCGACTTTACCAAAACATCGTTTGGAGCAGGAATCTTCGATGGGGTTTTCCGGTTCGTGTATTGGTGGATGTGCCATTTTGGGTGAAGCGCGTAAACAGTTTTTTCGACTTGGTAGATTTTCATAATTGGCCGTTCGTCGTCACCACAAGACCGGGAAAGCTCGCCCATCCACCCCTTGATGTCGTTGATTGTGACGTCATCTTTGCCGGCAAAAAGGCGAACCTTAAATTGCCGGGCCGACCATTGGATGCGTCCCTCATCGTCGGCGAGGGAGATCAAGCCGATCCAAAGGAGATGGGCCCCGATGGAGAGCCCGGCGATCTTTTCGTCCGTCCAGGAATCAGGGTCGATGGACCGCTTACGCGCCATTATTCCTCTTCCTTTGCATCAGGGGCTCCGAGCAAAATCCGGGCATACCCAAGAAAGGCGCCCCACGCGACGAGCACGGCGGCGACGGGCCAATAGTTCACGGCTGCACCATCAACGGATACGCCGCAATCGCGCGTTCGCGGAGCTCTTTAAGCGGCAGAACCTTCGCAAATGGCGAGTAGAGCGTCCCGAACTGGTCGGGCGTAATAAGATCGACTAGGACAAGCGCGACAGCGGCATCCCGAGCGGCCTCCTGAACGGCGACCCGAGCGGCGTCCCGAACGGCGACCCAAGCGGCGACCCGAGCGGCGACCCGAGCGGCATCCCAAGCGGCGACCCGAGCGGCGACCCGAGCGGCATCCCAAGCGGCGACCCGAGCGGTAGCATCGAAACTTTCGACCTCGCAGACAAACTGCGCGGCGATGCGCCCATTGGGGCCGAGCGCCAACCATGAAGGCAACTCGCGAACGACCGTGAGCGATTTCGCGCCGAACTTATGCCCGCGGCTTGCGATTATTTCGCTCGGTGCGACCTCGAATAATCGGCACGGCCAATCTCCGCCAACGAGCGTTTCGGCGGGAACGTCGGCAAAGTGCAAAAGGCCGGAATAACAAAGTTTGTCTCTGTCGCCTTTTGCGGTCACCGTTTCGCCGACGACGTAGCGAAACGCCGGGTCGGCAAACGAGCAACCGTTAAGGCGTGTAGTCTTGAAGTAGTTTCCGCGACCGCGCACGGCGTCAACCATCGCGCGATAATACTCGCCGCCGGTCATGCGATCCATCCCCGAATCAACTGCGCGATGAGATATAGCAAAATAAGCGCGAACAGCGCGTAGCAAACGCGGTCGATAGCCGGATTACCTTCGGGGTCAAATAGCCAGCGATCGATCCCGTGGTTCATCGCTGCAAACGCCCGCAGAACGAACCGACGCATACGAAAGCGCGGCAAGCGCCATTTCCCGGCCTTCTGAGCGCGGTAGAGTGCTCGGATGAACCGGAAGTCGAGCGGCCACCGAAACGAGCCTCTGAGGTGTTCTCGGCGCGATTCTCGACGGCGTTCGATCTCGTCGCTGACGCGGATGAGGAAAGCGGCGAACGGGTTATCGTCGATGGATAGTTCGCGCACCGCCGGTCGAACGAAGATGGGGCGAGCGTCGCCATCGCGTTGGATACGGAACCAATGCTCGCGGTCGCCGACAATGAGGCTCATTTCGTCGCCTCCGCACGGCGAATCAGGCTGAGTTGTCCGGGATAAAAGACCTCACGGTAGGTTGCACTGTGAGCGAATACGACAACGTCACCCTGATAGGTACCGATACGATGAACCGTCCATCGTACATCAGCGAAAACAGTCTCTACGACATCACCAACCATCGGCTCATCGCCGCTCGCGTATCGTGCGACGGGCTTCTCGGGCTCGGGCTTTGCAGGCGGTACGAAGTCGTGGCAACCGATGCTATCTCGGCTTCCGTCACGGCAGTACCAGCAAGCTTCGCCGTGAAACGGGCTACGAGCAGCGTGAAGGATGCTTTTTCGGGATTGGTTGCACCCCAGAAACGCGCAACGCTCCTCGGGCTCTTTCCCTGGCATCGAGCGCGGGAAGTCGCCGTCGCCCTCATCGGCGATTCTCAGCGCGACGCACGCGACCTGAATCGCTTCGGCACGGATGCGTTCGCGCGTTCCGCACTCAAGCAACTCGCGCGCCAACTCGCCGACTTCCTCACCGAGCGCAGCGAAGAGGTGATCGTTCTTCGGAAACTTCGCTCGCGCGCGGTCGAGTTCGGCGCGTAAGGCCATGATGGTTTCGTCGGTGCTCATGCTTGCTCACCTTCGGCCTGAGCGGCATCGAGAGTCGTGAGAACGACGCGCGTAGCGTTGGCGTTTAAGTTGTATTGAGACCGCGCCATATTTTCCTCTTGGGCTTTGGCGAAACGAAGCAGAATAGCGGCTAAAGAGCGATCTCCGTCGTCTTCGTTGCTTGCTTCGATGCAATATAGAACATCTTTAACAAATGCGTCCGTCGCACCGGCTTCGGTGAGTCTTGCGGCTATTGTATATTTATTCACTATATTCCACTCCTTAAAAGCGTTTGAAGAATCGAGACTTGCATCTTGCGCGCCTGAATAGCTGCGTTCACAATGTCGAGATCCCGCCTTGTTTCCAATACCCGAGCCTTATGCTCGGGCTCCGGCGAACGCGCCGCGACGATTCGTGCAGAGGCGTGCGCGTCAATGGCAGCGATCTTGACATCGCCCAACCTTTTGGCCTCACCGTATAAATCGTTCAGAACGGCATAGCGTGCGGCAATATCGAGCGCCCGCATCTCTTCTGCGGAGAGTTGATCACTCGGGACTTTGGAAACGATCATCAGAACGGAGGCTCGTCATCGAAGGGCTCGTTGATCGGCGGCGGAACTCCGGCGGCGGCCTCTTCGGCGGTTGCAGGGCGCGGAGAAGAAAGTCTCCACGTCATATCCCGACCGTTCGCGACCTGTTTCTTCGATTCGTAGAGAGGCTTGATCGCCTTCCATAACCCCGCATCCATCGGGTCGATCTTCTTGACGCGGGTTCCGTAGATGCCGTGCTTATCCGGCTTGGCATTGGGCTCGATAGTCAACAGCACCGGGCGTCCGATGAGATCGTCGAGATCGGGCAACTCGCCATCGTTCATGGCGACGATCTGCTCCATTGGCACCTTGCCGGCAAGCAAGGCATAGAGGAACGAAACGTATGCGGAGATCATGCCGTTCTCGGCGTTGAAATAGCGTTTCGGTTTAATGCCCATAATCGCTTCACCGAAGAAGGGGAGCTGATTATTGGAGCGATCGTGCGTCACTACGAAGCCCGCGAAAAACTTGAGTTCCGTTCCTTCCGATTGGAACTTCGGGTATTCTTTCGGTATGGAGTACCATGCGAACATAGCTCCGTAAAGGCCCGCAGGGAGGCGCACGACTTGCGCTCGCTCGAAGGGGGTTTCGCTTGACTCGATATTAGGTGCAGGGATTCTCGCCATGATGATGTTCCTTCTTTTGGATTTGTGCTAGGCGTTCTTGACGCTGCTGTTTGAGGTAATAATGCACCGCATATTTATGCGCGCACGATTGGCGCAGGCTCGCGATGCAGTTACACAGGATATGCTTCCCATCTGCTGATAGGTGGAGTTCGTAGATTTGTTTCCGGCCAGGAACGCGAAAGCGTCCGGGGCCGTCAGGGTAGACCGCTAAGGTCATACCGCGCACCTCGGGTTTGCTTTGCATGGCCCGCGGGAGATGGGAGATTTGCTCCGGTGAGAGTTGGGCGCTCATCGTCTGCCCCGTATCGCCAGAACGATAAAGTATATCTGTGTGATAATAGTGAACGCCACAATAAATATGAGCGCAGCGGTGGTAACTGGCGGGACGTTCACGCCGCACCAACCATCTGGCCCGAAACCATTCGGCCTTCGACGGCGACTAAGGAAGCGCGAGCGCGCATGAGATCGCAGATCGATTCATCGACCTCGCGATCATTGGGAAGTTCGGCAGCGGATTTGTTTGCGAGAGCAATCGCTGCGTCGATAATCTCGACGAGTTCGTAAAGCGCGCTCATTTCGCTTCCTCGGGAAGTGTGAATGGGTGGCAAAATAAATGCGGCTCGTGGCCCCGGGGACAACTGATATCATGCGCGTGACAAGGGTCTATCTGCCTCTTACGGCAACGGGAACTCGATCCTACGTATATGCAACGTTCCTCAGGAGATTGTTCATAGCGCTCCCATTCGGCGCGATATTCCGCGTTGGTTTTTGGGGCGCTCATTTCGCCACCCGCAGCGCATGACGACGCTCTTTCAGGATGAGTTTTACGCCGAGTGAGTCGCGCTGCTGCGCCTGTGCGAGCGTGATGCCGACTTCCGAGCCCGCATACTTTTGGGCAAGCGCAGTAATCGACACCGCCGCGCCGGGCTCGTCGTGGGCCGGAATAATCCGCGCCGGGATATGACGGATGATCTTCGCCGCTTCTTCTTCCGGTAGGTTTTTGGCGGCATCTTTGAGGAGATCGAGATCGTAGCGATAGGCCGACCATTGCGGCTCGAGTTTGACTTCGTGGGTCTGCGATGGGATTGCCGTCGCACCGCGCTCGGTCATCCGTTTCTCTAACTCGTTTTTGCCGGCGGAAATAAACTGCGTGAACTGATCTTTCACGCGGCTCAACTCGTCCTCGGCCATCTGCACGAGGGCGATGATGCGGTCATCTGAAGCGGTGGCGAGATCGACTCCGCCCACAATCGGCGCGATCACGATGCGTGCTCCTCGCACAAGTGGTAGGATGCTTGCCGCGACTCCGAAAAACTCCGCAGGTCGGCGGTCTTAATCGCCAACAGGCGGGCGGATTCCAAGGCGCGGTCGTATTCGCGCGGGTTCGCATACGGGTCGAGTTCCAAGACCCGTTTTTGAGCGTCGCTCTCCATCCGTATGGCGTCCTGGAGGCGGCACTTCGCGCAGCGTTGCGCCGATAGTTCTTCCTGTGGTATCATGGGGGCAAGGTTCCTTTCTTTTGTCGGGATGGAGCTAGAGGGCGGCGGCTTCGGTCGCCGTTCTCAGTTTGTATTGGGTGATATATGAAGAGTTGCGGCCCGCTCGGGCGACGCGCTCTTGGCGCGAGGTGAGAACCTGCCCGACTGCCTCAAACTCTTTGCGGGTAAATAATGCACCGAAGATGCGGTCGTCCGCGCCAATATCCGATGGAAGCGGGAAGTCGCGGGCTTCGAGATCGGCGCGAACGTCGTCGATAGTGACGGTGCCTTTTTTCATCGCGATCAATCGAGCGAATGAACGCACCGTGCCAAGATAGACCGGATGGGCTTCGCGCATAGCCTCGATGATGCGATTCTTCTCGGTTACGCCACCGAAGAACGCGAGCTGCACGGCCATTAGCGACCATTCTCCGCGAGAAAGGCGAGATATTCTTTGCGCGCAGTAAATGCGGCACAGTAAACCTTCATTGCATCGACGGCGCGATGATTCGCGGCAGCTATTTCAGCCATACACAGCATGCAGATTCCGTTGGCGCGTTTTTGGCACGCTCCGCAAAGCATCGAATCGCAGGAGGTACACGACTGCGCGTTCGCGCCCGACTTGTCCGTGTAGCAAGAGATTCCGCGTCCGTCGAATCCGCCGCCGCCTTCGGCTATTAGCGCGACAAGGCAGTCGCCGCAGTGGATATGCGCGCAGAAAACGCTGCACGCGCGAGACGGCTCGTCGCAGAACATTAGATGCGCTCCAGATCGGCGATGAATCGTTTCGCTGCAATGTCCGCTTCCGCGAGATCGACGCTGCGCGAGATAGCTTCGTTCATCATGCGCTCAAACCGCGCACGATCGACGATGCGCCGCTGATAGCCGCGCTCGTATTGAATCGCTCCGTAAAGAAGCATCGTCGCGGCGACACCGCCGGCAATCAAGAGGTGGGCAATCACTTTGCTGGCCCAAGGTCGATGAGGTCGAGGCTGACATGCAGGAGCCGCGCGAGATCGATGAGGCGACGTGCATCCGGGAGCGTCTCGCCCCGCGCCCAACGCGTTACGGTCGACGGCTCGACGCCCAGCTTTCGGGCGATCTTCGAGCGGCTCTGTGTTTCGAGGAGCGCCGTGAGGGGGATACGCTCAGTAGTCGTGATCATGCCCCATAATAGGCTCGGCCAGCGCACGAAGTCAAGGAGGTGGCGCAAAATAGAACATCCGTTCGCTTTACAAGGGGGCGTGCCGTGCTATACTAGGGACAGATTCCGACAGCGGCCCAGAGCCGCAGAAAGCGAGACCTCCGACATGACGACCCGCACCAGCACCAGCACCTACACCGACGCACAGATTCGCGCGGCTGGCCGCGAGATGCAGCGACACGAGCCGGGCAACGGATACTGCCTCTACCTCCTCGCTGACCTCTCGGGCGGCGCGTGGTATGCAGCGGGCGACCATCCCGCCTACGACCGGGCTACCACCATCGCGGTGCGCGTCCCCGAAATCCGAGCGATCCATCACCCGCGCTCGGCGCGAGCCTACGGGCAGTATATCGTCCGCGCGATTCGCGCGCAGATCGAGGAAGCGAAATGAGCGCGGAAACCGAGCGGGACGGGCTAGCACCGTCCCCTACTCAGCGCAGCCTT
>JAJYRI010000015.1 GCA_021794175.1 bacterium | reverse complement strand
CTACGGCGCCTGGGTTCCGAAAGCCTATCGGTGCGTTTGTAAAGTAGAAAGAGTAGAGCCCCATGCCAACCGTCGACCAAGTTCGCGAAGCGCTCGCGGAGGTCAAAGACCCCGAACTCAATCTCGGTATTGTCGAGTTGGGATTGCTCTACGACGTCACGGTCGAAGGCGCAAAGGGCGAGCACGTTACCGTAACGATGACCTTGACCTCGCCGATGTGCCCGGTCGGTCCGCTCTTTAAACAATCGGTCGAAGATCGCACGAAGGCCGTCGAAGGCGTCGAAAGCGTGAAAGTTGAGATTACGTTCTCCCCTCCGTGGGATCCGAAGACGATGGCGAGCGACGATGTGAAGGTCGCCCTTGGCATCTGGTAAACGGATCGGCGAGATTGGGGCGGCAAAGGGGCGCGCCGAGATCGCCGTTTCCGCCGCGCTTCGTTTTCGGATAGCGCGCATCCAAGCCGGGGCCGGCTGGGGGAAGAGCACCGCAGCACGAGCCGCCTGCACCGGGCGCTCGGTTCGCTGGATCGAGGTTCGTGACGCGCCGGCCGAGAGCGGAGCGCTTGCCTTTTTGCTCGCCGATGCGTTCGAGCTCTCGCGCACGGCGCTCGCCAAGCTCTTAAAAGAGGCGCGCGGGGATGAAGGCGTGCGCGCGCTCGCCGACTGGTTCTGCGCCCATCGCCTCGATCTCGATCCGCTGCTCGCGCTCGACGACCTGCATCTCCTCGTCGACGACCGTCTCTCGATGCTTCTGCTCGAGGCGCTCGTCGAGCGACTCCACGAAGCACGTTGGCTTCTCATCTCGCGTCGCGCGTTGCCGCTGCCGTGGGGAAATTGGCTTGCGACCGGCGATGCATCGCTTGCAGTGGTCGCCGACGACCTCGCGCTGGAACCGGCGGAGGCGCGCGCGCTGCTCGCCGAACGAGCCCCACATCTCGACGAAGGCGCCCTCCGCGCGGCGCTCTCTCTCGCCGATGGGTGGCCGATCGTCCTGCGCTTCGCACAGCGTGCAGCCGAGCGCGCCGGCGATCTCGTCGCGCTGCAAGCGATGACGCGAGAGATGGCTTTCGCCTATCTCGCCGAGCAGTTCGCGTGCGAATCGCCGCCGCAATGGCGCGAACTCGCGTTGGTAGCAGCCTTTGCGCGCTGGATCGACGCGGAGTTACTCGAACGCTGCGGCATCGCCGAACCGCATGCAGGGCTGCGATGGTTACGCGAGTCGGCGTTTCCGATCCACGATGCACCGACGCGCGTCAGCCTCCACGATCTTGCCACCGAGGCGATCGTTCGCTCGGCGCCCCCGCAGGAGCGAAGTGCGATTCTCTCGCGCGTCGTCGCGGCGCTCGCCGCGTGCGGACGGGCCGGCGAAGCGCTCGACCTCGCGCGCACCTACGCGCCCGAACGCATCGATGCACTGCTGGCGCAAGAAGGCTTCGCGTTACTCGACGCCGGGCGATGGGAGAGCGTCGAACAGGCGTTACACGCCGTCTCGCTCGAACGGCGACGCGCCGAGCCGATGCTCTTAGGCGTCCGTGCGGCGCTCGAGGCCTTTCACGGCAATGTCGATCGCTCCGAGCAACTCTATATCGCCGCGATTCGCGCCTCTCACGACCCCGAGTTACACTCGGTACTCTCGCGGCGCCTGAGCTTGCTCTATATCAACCTCGCGCGCCCCGAGGCACTCGCGGCGATCGCTCCGGCGGTCGAGGAGGGGAGCGCGATGAGCCGCGCCGACTCTCGCAGCGTCCACGCGCTCGCGCTGGTGGTCACGGGAAACCTCGAGGAAGCCTGGCGCGAGGTGCGCGCCGCACTCGAAGAAGTCAGCGTCGAGGGCGAGGAGGCACTCGTCGCCCGCGTTTCGATGCGCGCCGCGTGGGTCGCGTTCCACTGCGACCGCCCCGCCGACGCCGAGCGCATTGCGATGCGAGCGCTAGAACTCGCGCGGCGGCTGGGGGATGAGGGGCTTCAGGCACATTTATATAGCACCCTTTGCTCCATCTCGGTCACATTTCATGACGATCTATCAAACGCGTACCACTACGCCGCAGAAATGGAGAAATGCGCGGAGCGCGACGGCAACGCGCCGCTTCGGGCACACGCGCTGCGCCTCTGCTTTGCCATCGCCATCGAATGCGGCCAGGCAGAGCGCGCCGATCAAAGTGTGCTGCGCATCGAACCGGGGGGACAAATCTATCGTAACGATTTCTTTTACGCTTTTGCAGTAGCTACGCGCCTTGGCTGGGAGGGAACTTTTTCCGAAGCCGCGCGGCGACTGACTGCATGCATCGGCGAGATTCACAACCATGCCGAAGCGCGCGCCCTTCTCGCGACGACGGCGATGTTCCACGCCTTCGCCGGCGACCGCGACGAAGCGATCGCGAAGATCGACATCGCAAAAAAGGCTCCGCCGAGCAACACTGCGATCGACAGAAACTTCGAGGCCGTCGCACGCACGCACCTCGCAATCGCCGAGATCTTCGCCGGGCGTCCCAGTCTCGCCGTTCGCCATCTCCCCAAACGCGTGACGCGCGCCTGGGACCGCGCGCTCTGCGAGACTGCGCGAGCGATCGCGCTCGCGACCTCCGGCAACGCCGAGAGCGAGCGCCGCCTCGCACTCGCCGCCCTGGAAGCATCGGGGCGCCATGGCTTCGCACGCTTGCTGCGCGCCGCGTTCGGTGCGTGCCGCCCTCCCCTTGCAAGCCCGGCGGAGCGACACGCGCTCACGGAGGCGGAGTTCGAGATCCTTCGTGCGCTCGAGCGCGGCCTTTCGCCGAAGGGAATCGCCGAAGCATCCGAGCGCAGCGTCGCCACGATTCGCGCGCACCTACGCTCGATCTTCCGTAAACTCGAGGCGACCAATCGCATCGAGGCGCTCGCGATCGCCAAGCAACGAGGTTATATCTAGCGACCCTCGGGGCTCGCAACGCTCTACTCAATTTAGACTATATACGCCGCCGCTCTGCGGCCGTAGCATGAAGTTGATCTTTCACTCGTTCCATGCCGAGGAGAACTTCATGACCACCGCTATCGTCATCGCCATCATCGTCGCCGCGATCTATCCGCCGACCGTCGGCTAAGATAGGTTCACGAACGTGATCGCCCATCGCCCGCCCGTTCTTCGGGAGCGTTATCCCGACCTCAACGTTGCATTCCACGATTTGGGAGAGCGCGTGAAGGGAATGGCGCGCGATGGGAACGATTCCAGCATCCTCTCGTGGGTGGCGCGCGAATCGCACGCTGCCTCGCGCCCCGACATCGCCCATCTTCTCGACGCCGCGATCTCCGATTATCTCCGCAGCGTCGCTCCGCACGGCCGTTCGCTCGTCACCCGACGGCTCGACCAATTGCGTAGCGTCGTCGATTCACAACTCCAGGAGATCGAAGCGCGCCGCGCCTCCTCCGAGAGCACGTACATCGACGGGATGATCGCCGCGATCGCCGCCGTGAATCCAGCTCTCGCCAACCATTCCACTTCGGTCGGATCGCTTGCAATGCGCATCGCTTTGGCGATGGGTTGCAACAGCGAGGTCGCGCGCGATTGCGCGAACGTCGGCCGCATTCACGACATCGGCAAGATTCGTTTGCCGAAAACCATTCTCGACGGTGCCGTGCTACCCCCCCAGAAGCGCGGCATCGTCGAGAATCACGTTCGCGAGAGCCAAGAGATCATCGCTCGAGATGCGCTCCTGTCGCGGTACGCCGTCGCCGTGCGTTCGCATCACGAACGCATCGACGGCTCGGGTTATCCCGACGGGCTCGTCGGGAACGAGATCCCCTTTGAATCCCGCGTTGTCGCCGTCGCCGACGTGTTCCACGCGATGACCTCACCTCGCTCCTACGCACCGACGTACGAAGCTTCCGAGGTTCTCGCCTATATCGAGGAGCATCGGGGGCAACTCTTTGATTCCGACGTCGTCGATGCACTCCGCACGACGCTGGGCGCGGCAAAGTGCGTCGCAGCGTAACCACGATGAGCGACGTCGAAGAACTCACTACCGCGGCGCGCGCCTGCGCCGCGCACTTGCGTCACCTCGTTGCGACGATCCCGCGACGCTCGCAAGATATTCACGTCGACGACTGCCTCACGCTCGTCAACAATTTCTTCGAGACTTTTGCGCGACTGCGCGACGAAGAGGAGCGCATTAGCGCGAGCCTTCGCCTAACGCCGATGTGGCGTTCGCACCTCGGAGAAAGCGACGATCTGCACCGGACTATTTTACGAGCGCTCCCGAGCTGGCAGCGCGAGGTATTAGTTCGGCAGCCGTTTGCCTTCGTCGAGTCGTGGCGCCGCGTGACGCCGCAGATTTCGGCGTTCCTCGAGACCTGCGACGCTCTCTACATTATCGTCGACCGTCTCTTCGCTCACCAGCGCTCTCGCATACCCGCCGGCATCGCATAGCGTTTCCCCCTAGAATCGCAGACGTAACCGGCTTGTAAAATAGCCACGGGTGAGTGTAGCAATCGCTGCACTCACCCGTGCGTTCCTGTTTCGCTCTGCGGTGGATCCAAAGCGTGGCGGCCACGTACGTACACGCCCGATACGCCGAGCGAGCAGGAAAGCTACCTTCCCTTGCCGCCCTTACGAAGCGATGCAAGCGCTGCCTGAAACTGATTTCGGTGCGTCGCTTCGTCCTTGCCGACCGCGGTGAAAATCGCGGCGACGCCGAGATCCCCCGCAGTGCGGGCGCGAGCCGCCATCTCCGGATACATCTTCGTCGTCTCGTAATTTTCGCCATCGATCGCATTCTGGAGATTCGCGGCGGTGCTCCGCACGAGCCCATACTGATGCGCGTGCGTCGCAAAATGAGACTTTAATTCGACGTTCGCCGTGCGCTCGAAGAGGGCCGCAATTTTCGGCTCCCCATGCGTGCGCGCTTCGTCGGCAAACGCCATGTACTTGGCATACGCAAACGCCTCACCGTGCATGGCCGTCATGAGATCTTTCTGGGTCGATTGCTGAAGCTGCGCGCCGTAAGCCACGCCGCCGAGGAAGAGCGCCCCGCCCAAGATCGCCGAGAGAATGCTCCGTGAGTTGCGAATTTTCATGGCTATCTCCCAATCGTCAATGCGCTACATACTTCTCTCGCGCCATCGTATTGGGAAGCGAAGAGAATCGCGGGAATTTACCAAGAGTATTTCGAGAATTGTCGCAGGGAGCGGAGCGCTATGGCGAAGCGAAGGGCGCGGGGATGACCGCGAATGCCGCATCGCCATGCGCGATGAGGCGCCCCTTCGTATCGGTGATCTGCGCGCGCGCCGTCGCGTGGGTGCGTCCGCAGTGAAGGATCTGGGCGAGCGCGCGAACCTCGCTGCCATCGGCGAGCAGCGGACGGACAAAGTGCGTGGTAAGGGTCGTGGTGGTGGCGATCTTGGAACGATCCAGATGGGCGATGACCGCGAGCGTCATCGCCGAATCCAGCAGCGTCGCCAAAACGCCGCCGTGAATCACCCCCGCCGGGTTGAGCATCCACTCGCGAAGGGGCATCGCGAAGCTCATCGATTCGAGACTCGCCTCGACCGGCCGGAGTTCGAGCGTCGCGCCGAAGGCCGGCGCCGGGAGCCGGCCCTCGATCATTCCCTGCATCCAGCCGAGGTGCTTCTCCTCGCGCCCCATCGCAGCAAGAAGTTCCCCGGGGTCGCCCCAGGCGTACGTGCGCTCTCGATCCATAGGTGCCGCTATTCGTCCCCGCGCAGAGGGGGCACCCGCCGGGCGCGCAAAGCCCATCGGCGATGAAGACGACGCAGGACAAATATGCCGAACTCGCGCGCCGACGGGCGCTCGCGCTCGAACCGACCGGACCCGAGGGCATCGAACGGCAGCACGCGCGGGGAAAACGTAGTGCGCGCGAACGCGTCGAGGCGCTCGTCGACCCGCAGAGTTTTCACGAGCTCGACGCCTTCGTCACGCACCGGACGACGGCGTTCGGACTCGACGAACGCGAATTTCTCGGCGACGGCGTTATCACCGGCCATGCAACGATTGCCGGGCGCCCGGTCTTTCTTTTCTCGCAAGATTTCAGCGTGCTCGGCGGATCGCTCGGCGAAGCCTTCGCCGAAAAAATTTGCAAGGTGATGGATCTCGCAGTGCGTACCGGCGCGCCGATGATCGGCATCAACGATTCAGGTGGCGCTCGCATTCAAGAGGGCGTCGTTTCGCTCGGCGGCTACGCGGAGATTTTTTGGCGCAACGTTCAGGCGAGCGGCGTGATTCCGCAACTGAGCCTCATCGCCGGTCCGTGCGCCGGCGGCGCCGTCTATTCGCCGGCGATCACCGATTTCACGATCATGACGCAGGGCATCTCGCAGATGTTCATTACCGGACCCGAGATTATTAAAACGGTTACCGGCGAAGAAGTAACATTCGAAGAGCTCGGCGGAGCGCTCACGCACGCGCGAAAGAGCGGCGTCGCTCATCTCGTCGCCGTCGACGAAGACGATCTCGTCGCGCAGACCCACGAGCTGCTCTCGTATCTTCCGCAGAACAATCTCGAAGATCCACCGCGCTTCGACAGCCCCGACGATGCGGAGCGCGAAGCTCCCGAGCTCGACGCCCTCATCCCCGATTCTCCCAACAAACCCTACGATATGCACGACGTTCTCCGCGCCGTCCTCGACGAAGGCATCTTCTTCGAGATTCAACCCGAGTTCGCGCGAAATATCATCGTCGGCTTCGGGCGCATCGACGGGCGCAGCATCGGCATCGTCGCCAATCAGCCCAACGTTCTCGCAGGGGTTCTCGATATTCAGTCATCGATTAAGGCGGCGCGCTTCGTACGCACTTGCGACGCCTTCAACATCCCGATCCTCACCTTCGAAGACGTGCCTGGGTTTCTTCCCGGTACCGAACAAGAGTACGGCGGCATCATCCTACATGGCGCTAAACTGCTCTATGCATACGCCGAGGCAACGGTGCCGAAAATCACCGTTATCACGCGCAAAGCCTACGGCGGCGCCTACGACGTTATGGCGAGCAAACATATCCGCGCCGATATCAATCTCGCGTGGCCGACCGCCGAGATCGCCGTGATGGGCGCCGAGGGAGCGGTGAAAACGATCTTCCGTCGCGAGATCGCCGCGGCGAACGACCCGGCTGCAAAAATGGCCGAGCTCATCGACGAATATACCGATCGTTTCGCCAACCCGTATATCGCCGCGCAACGCGGCTATATCGACGACGTCATCGAGGCGCGTTCGACGCGGCGCGCGGTCGCCGCTGCCCTGACGATGCTCGAAAACAAGCGCGTCGAACGCCCCAAACGCAAGCACGGAAATATTCCGTTGTAGCCTTTAAAGCTCGAAAGGACGGGGAAAGCACACGAGTTGTTTCAATTCCGGGGAAGCGGGGTATCATCGAACTCTCTTGATAAAACAAACGAACCGGCCAGTCGATGAAGCCATTGAGTCGATCGCAGAACTCGAACGACGCGTGGAAGACGATGTCTCAGGTCACCAACGCTGGATCGAACGCGTGACCCAGCGCATCGCTCAACCTCGCATGGTCTATATCATTTTCGCCTTCGTCACTCTCTGGGTGACGACAAACTCGTTTTTCTATTTCGTTCATCACGGAACGCTCGATCCGCCACCCTTCTACGGGCTTCAGGGAATCGTGAGCCTCACGGCGCTGCTCATGACGGTCCTTATCCTAACCACCGAGCACCGCCTTTCGCAAATCGCGATCCTGCGCAACCGACTCGATTTGCAAATCAATCTGCTTACCGAACGCAAGGTCGCCAAAATCATCGACATGCTCGACAAGATGCGGCGCGACAGCCCATCGATTCCGACCCACAACGATCCAGAGGTGCGCGAACTCCGCGAGCGCGTTGATCCCCAGGAGGTTCTTGAGGCGATGGAGTCGCCTGCGATCGTGGATCCTCATCCCGAGCCATAAACTTTTCGCGCGGCGGTTGCGACCGCGCCCTTACTGTAACGCAACAACCTCCGCGAGCGCGGCGTGCCGACGGGCGGCGTGAAATTCGATGACCTGATATTCGCTAACCCGCTCGCGCACGAACGGATCTTCGGCGAGCATTGCATCGAGTCGCTCGCGCGGCATCGTGTTGGCGATAATCACCCCGCCTTCGCGCGGCTCCATCGGTCCGGAGACGATGAGATCGCCCGAGGCGTAATAGCGGTCGAGAAACGCGCGATGCGCGATGACGTGCCGATCGACTTCGGCGAGCGGCTTTGTATAACGCGAGAGCAACAAATACATGCGGCCGCTGTTCGTCGTGCGAGGGCGTGCGCCATTCTCAAAAGGCGACACGGCAGCCATAGCGAACCGGGCGCGAAGTGAGTACGCGTAAAGGCTTTATCGCCGTCGGCACGTCGTTGGCGGCGCTCGCCCCGTTCTTCGAACGCCCGCTCGGAGCCGCAGCCGCTGCGGCCGCTCCGCACCTCCCCTCACCGGGAGGGCAATCGCCGCCACAGTTCGATCTCTCGACCTTCGAGACGACACTCGGAGCGCCGGCGACCCACCGGCATCTCTTCGCGTCGAAACTCATCGACGACGGCGATGTCTTCGACGCGGTCGCGAACACGATGGGCGCATACCAATTGCTCGGAACGTCTTTTAGCACGATCTTTCCGGTCGCCGTACTCTACCACGTCGGCATCGCGCTCGCTTTCGACGATGCAACTTGGAACGACGTCCTTATTCCCGCGGCGGCGCGGCTCCCCGCATGGATACGCAGCGCTCTCCCGGCAACATTGAAGCCCGGCTCGGGGAACCCCGCGCTCCATCCCGCCGTCGGCGCGCGCCCCGACGATCTTTTCTCCATCGACGCACTCATGGCACAGACGCGGCTGCAACTCTATGTCTGCAACAACGCGCTCTACGGATTTTCGACGACACTCTCGGGCCTGCTCCACGAATCCCCGGGGACGACCTACGCTCGTTTAACCCAGGGGTTGGTGCCGCGTGCGACCGTGGTGCCAGCAGGCGTCTGGGCGGTCCATGCGATTCAGGAGCGCGGCTTCACGCTGCTGCAAACGTCGCTCTAGCCTCGGCACCGCCGCCGCGGCAGGGAGAAGCCGCGGCTCCCTGCTATCTATCGACTCGTGAAACTTCTTGAAGGCAAGCGCGCCCTCATTACGGGCGTCGCGAATCGTTGGTCGATCGCTACCGGCATCGCGCGCAAGATGCACGAACACGGGGCGCAACTCGCATTTTCGTACCAGGGCGAACGCGTCCGAGACGAGGTAGCAAAACTCGCCGCCGAGCTCGGGGACGGCCCGGTGCTTCCCTGCGACGTCGGCGACCACGCATCGATCGTCGCGATGAGCGAGACGCTCGCGCGCGATTTCGGCTCGCTCGATATTCTCGTGCATTCGATCGCTTACGCAAATAAAGAAGACCTCGTCGGGAAGGTCTACGATACGACCCGCGACGGCTTTGCACTCTCGCTCGATGTCTCGGCCTACTCGCTGATCGCCTTAGTTCAGGCGCTGCGCGAACGCCTCAACGACGGCGCCTCGATCATGGCGATGACCTACCTCGGAGCAACGCAGATCGTTCCGAATTACAACCTTATGGGCATCGCAAAGGCAGCCTTAGAGGCCTCGATCCGTTATCTTGCCTTCGATCTCGGCGACCGCAGCATTCGCGTGAACGGCATCTCTGCCGGACCGATTAAAACGGCGAGCGCGCGGCAGGTCGGCGGCTTCACGAAGATGCTCGATGTCGTCGCGGCAACGGCACCGCTCCGCCGCAACGTCACGATCGAAGACGTCGGGAACACGGCGGTCTATCTCGCATCGCCGCTCGCATCGGCAATTACCGGCGACATTCATTTCGTCGACGCCGGCTTTCATGCAATGGGGATGTATCCTCCGCCGGAAAAACCGGCGTGATCGCTCCCGCTCCAACCGAGGAAGAGGCGGCAGCGATCTTCGCCGTACTCGCCGAGCGGCCGACGGTAAGCGAACGTTTCGAGCAGGCGGTTCCGCCTTGGCGCGTTGCCGCGCGCGATCCGGAGATGACGCTCGACGATATCCGTGCCCGCATGCGTACCGCCGGTGCTCTCTAAAGTTCTCGTCGCCAATCGCGGCGAGATCGCGATTCGCGTCCTGCGTACGTTGCGGGAGATGGGCATCGTCGGCGTTGCCGTCTATTCCGAACCCGACCGCGATGCGCTCCACGTCGGCATCGCCGACGAGGCGTATTTTCTCGGCGGCGCGGCGCCGGCGCAGAGTTATCTCAATGCCGATGCGCTTCTCGAGATAGCGGCCCGCAGCGGCGCCGATGCCATTCATCCCGGCTACGGTTTTTTTGCCGAAAATGCGGGCTTCGCTCGGCGCGTTATCGCCGCCGGGCTTACCTGGATCGGCCCGCATCCCGATGCAATCGACGCGATGGGCGACAAATTGCGCGCCCGCGCGGCGATGGCAAAAGCGAAGGTTCCCTTCGTGCCCGGCGGCACCGAACCGCTCGCCGACCTCGCCGCGGTCCGCGAAGCCGTCGAACGTTTCGGACTCCCGCTAGCGCTGAAGGCCTCGGGCGGCGGCGGCGGCAAGGGCTTAAAAATCGTTCGCAGCGTCGACGATATCGAGAGCGCGTTTACGACGGCGGTGCGCGAAGCGGAGGCGTACTTCAAGAATCCCGTCGTTTACGCCGAGCGCTACCTTGACAACCCGAAACACGTCGAACTCCAAATTCTCGCCGATAAGCACGGCACGGTCCTGCACGTCGGCGATCGCGACTGCTCGTTGCAACGCCGTCACCAAAAACTCTGGGAAGAGGCGCCCGCGCAGATCTCCAATCGGGCCCGCGAAGCGATGCGTGCCGCGGGCATGCGCGCGGCACGCGCGATCGGATACGATTCCGTCGGTACCATCGAATGCCTCGTCGTCGGTGACGATTTCTATTTTCTCGAAATGAACACGCGCATTCAGGTCGAGCATACCGTGACCGAAGAGATCGCCGGCATCGATCTCGTTCGCGAGATGATCCGCGTCGCCGCCGGCGAGCCGCTCGGCTACACCCAAGAGCAGATTTATTTTCGCGGTGCGGCGATCGAAGGGCGCGTCAACGCCGAAGACCCGGCGCAAAATTTTCGCCCCGCTCCCGGCACGATCGATCGCTATCGCGAACCAGGCGGGTTGGGCATTCGCATCGATTCCGCAGCCCACGTCGGCATGACGATCTCGCCCGATTACGATTCGATGGTCGCCAAACTCATCGTCTGGGCCCCGACGCGCGAACAGGCGCTCGCGCGTATGAAACGGGCGACCGGCGAATACGTCGTTGGCGGCTTACCCACGACGCTACCGCTTCTGCACGCACTCTGCGACGCACCGATGGTCGCCGACGCGAGTTACGGCACGGCGAGCCTCGAACCGTTTACCGAGCGTTGGGCGCAGGACGCCACGCCGTTCGTCGCCGCATCGCAACCTGCAGCCGCAGCGAACGAGCCCGAGGTGGTGCGCGTCGAGGTAAACGGCAAGCTCTTTCGCGTGCGCGTCGTCGACGCCGTTGCACCGACACGCACGCAGAGCCGCCGCCCGCCGGTCGCACGAAGTCAACCGCGCCGCAACCCCACGCACGACGGGGCAGAGATTCTCTCGCCGATGCATGGTGTCGTGATCGAATTGCGCGTCGCGCCCGGCGACGAGGTCGCCGAGGGCGATGTCGTTGCCGTGATCGAAGCGATGAAGATGATGAACGAAATACGCGCCCATCGCGCCGGACGCGTCGGCGAAATTCACGTCGAGGCCGGCGGGACGATCGAAGCCGACCGACCGATTCTGACACTACAATGAGCACGGAACAACGTGGCACGCTCGATCAACGCTAGCGGCATTCCGCTGCAGCCGTTTTACGATGCGCCCGAGGGAACGGCGCACGATCTCGGAGCGCCCGGAGCATTTCCGTTCGGTCGGGCGATCCGCGCCGATCAATACCGAGGGCGTCTCTGGACGATGCGCCAGTACGCCGGTTTCGCAACGGCCGCGGAATCGAACGAACGCTATCGCTACCTACTCGCGCGCGGGCAGACGGGGCTCTCGGTCGCCTTCGATCTTCCGACGCAACTCGGTTACGATTCCGATGCAAGCGTCGCGCGCGGCGAAGTCGGCAAGGTCGGCGTCGCCATCGACTCCATCGACGATATGGAGACCCTGCTGCGCGACATTCCGCTCGCCGAGGTCACGATCTCGATGACGATCAACGCGCCGGCGTCGATTCTTCTTGCTATGCTCCTCGCGGTCGCGCGACGGCGCGGAGTGCCCTTCGACCGGCTCGGCGGAACCATTCAGAACGATGTCCTTAAGGAGTACGCCGCACGCGGCACCTATATCTACCCACCGAAATCTTCGATGCGTTTGGTCACCGATGTCATGGCCTACTGCGCGCGCGAGGTGCCGCAGTGGAATACGATCTCGATTAGCGGTTACCACATTCGCGAAGCCGGCTCGACCGCGGTAGAAGAGATCGCCTTTACGCTCGCCAACGCGAAGTCGTATCTCCAGGCCGCGCGCGATGCCGGCATCGACCTCGACGCGATCGCGCCGCGCCTCTCCTTCTTCTGGAATGCGCACAACGACTTCTTCGAGGAAATCGCGAAGTTTCGCGCCGCGCGCTACCTGTGGGCGCATATTACCCGCGATGAATTCGGTTGCCGCGACCCACGGTCGCAGATGCTACGCTTTCACACGCAGACGGCCGGCTCCACGCTGGCGGCACAGGAGCCGGAGAACAACGTCGTTCGCGTAACGTTGCAGGCACTCGCCGCCGTGCTCGGCGGAACGCAGTCGCTCCATACCAACGGGCAAGATGAGGCGCTCGCGCTGCCGACCGCTCGCAGCGCAAAACTCGCGCTGCGAACGCAACAGATTATCGGTTACGAAAGCGGTGTCGCCGATGTCGTCGATCCGCTCGCCGGCTCCTATTACGTCGAAACGCTGACGAACGAACTGATCGAGGCGGCGCGCGCGACGATCGCCGAGATCGATGCGCTCGGGGGAAGCATCGCGGCGATCGAGAGCGGCTGGATGCAGAACCGCATCGGTGATTCTGCCTATCTCGCCCAGCAGGCGATCGAACGGAAAGAATCGCTCGTTATCGGCGTCAACGCCTTCGTCGACGCCGAAAGCCACGCGGAGATGCCGACGCTCCAACGCATCGACGAACGCGTCGAACGCGAGCAGGTGGAACGCCTCGATCGCTTCCGCTCGGCTCGCGACGGCAGTGCCGTAACGGCCCGCCTCGCCGCCATACGCGCAGCCGCTTCGGGAAGCGAGAACTTGATGCCGCATTTCGTGGAGGCAGTCGACGCCGGGGCGACCCTCGGCGAGATCTGCGACGCCCTTCGCGAGGTTTTTGGCACCTATCGCGCTCGGGAGAGCCTTGCATGAAAATCGACCACATCGCGATCGTCGTCGCCGACCTGGAGGCGACGCTTGCGCTCTACACGCAGAGCCTCGGCTTCAAGCAGATCTACCGCGAGACGATCGTCGACCAAGGGGTCGAGGCGGTCGGCCTGCAGGCAGGGGAATCCACCATCGAGTTATTGCGCCCGCTCGACGAGCGGTCGCCGATCGCGCGCTTCCGCGGGGAGGCCCCGAGCAAGCTCCATCACACCGCCTATCGCGTCGAGGATCTCGCCGCCGAGATCGCCGCTCTCCGTGCGCGCGGCCTCCGGATGATCGACGAACGGCCGCGGAAGGGGGCGCATGGGAACCTCATCGCCTTCATCCATCCGGCCTCGACCGCAGGCGTCCTGATCGAGCTCTGTCAGCAGGAGCACCCCGCGTAACGCTCCTGCACTTCTCAGCTTCTTCTTACGCTCTCCCAATCTCGGCGATACCATCGTTTCAACAACGACGCCCCAAGGAGAGCACATGTTCAACGTCACCCGGATTCTCTGCGACCTCGAGCAGCCGATGGACGGCCACCGATACGGGCGCGGACACGATGCCGAGAAGAGCGCTCGTGGGCGGCGCCCGGTCGTCGTCTGGAACGTCACGAGGACGTGTAACCTCCGCTGCGTCCATTGCTACAGCGATTCCGAGGCGAAGCATTACGACGGGGAGCTCAACCACGAAGAGGCGCTCAAGCTCGTCGACGATCTCGCCGATTACGGCGTCCCGGCGCTCTTACTCTCCGGCGGCGAGCCGCTCGCCCGCCCCGACCTCTTCGAGATCGCCCGGTACGCGCGCAAAAAGGGCCTGAAACTCACCCTCTCGACCAACGGCACGCTTATCGACCGCAAACGCGCGGAGGCAATCAAAGAGACGGGTTTCACCTACGTCGGCATCTCCTTCGACGGGATGGGAGCGACCAACGATCTCTTCCGCGGGCGCCCGGGTGCGTTCGAGCGAGCGCATCAGGCGATCCGCGAGCTTCGTACCGTCGGGCAAAAGGTCGGCCTTCGCCTCACGCTCACGCCGCAGACCATCGCCGACCTCGATGAGATCTTCGATTTTATCGAACGCGAAGGAATCGAGCGCGCTTGCTTCTACCACCTCGTTCCCGCCGGACGCGGACGCGCGGCGACCACGCTCGATCTCGAAGCGGCGCGCGGTGCCGTGAGTCGAATCTTCGAGCGCACGCTCGACCTCGCCCAGCGCGGCGACCCGCGCGAAATTCTGACCGTCGACAATCACGCCGATGCACCGTTTGCCTACCTCACGCTCGCCGCTGCATCGCCGCAACGAGCGGCCAAAGCGCGCGAGATGCTCCTTTGGAACGGCGGCGCGAGCCATTCGACAGGCCGCGGCATCGGGAATATCGATTTCTACGGCAACGTACACCCCGACCAATTCATGCAGCAGATCACGCTCGGAAACGTGCGCGACCGCAAATTCAGCGAGATTTGGGAAGACGAAAGCATCGAAACGCTCGCCGAACTTCGCAATCGTTCGGCGCAGATTAGCGGGCGCTGCGCGAGTTGCAACTTCTTCGACCTCTGCGGAGGTGGGTTCCGCGCGCGCTCGCTCGGCATGACCGGCGATATGTGGGGCTCCGACCCGGGTTGCTACCTCACCGACGAAGAGATCGCGCGGAGCGCGTAGCGCTCCGCGGAAGGTCGGGCGCGATCGCCGGTTCGATTTCGCACTCGAACGTCCGGTCCCACGGTAGGGTGATTCGCAGTGCGGCGATATGCTCGCGCGGCGCGAGCGCTGCGAGGAGCCCCGGAGCGTATTGCCAGAGCGCGGCGCTCGCAAGGCGCTGCGTGCGCGCGGCGACCTGCGGCAAGAGGTAGGTATGATCGACGACGCCCGCGCGCGCGAGCGTGCGTTCGAGCTTGGGACGCACCAACGCATGGAAGTAGACGTCGTCGAGAATGCGGTCGAAGGTGAACGCCACCTGCGCGCGCCGGTCGTAGGTGCCGAGGCGTCGCCCGGCTCCCGCAGCGACCGCCTCGGCTAATGCCGTCCCGGTACTGTTCGCATCGGTATTCCACGAAGCGTAGGCGTCAAGGCGCGCTGCAAGCCCATCGCGCAGCAAGCGCTGCATGAACGATAGCTCCGCCGCGTCATTCCCATCGAGAAACGTGAGATCGACCAACGCCACCCGCCGCTTGCGCGCGAGCGCAACGCGCATCGAGGCGAGGAAGCGGCGATCTTCTTGCGCCGTCGTTTGCGGCACGCGCACGGCGAGCACGATATCGGGGCGGCGCCGCACTTCGCGGCCGCCGACCAGACGCACGAGCGAGGCAATCGTCGCGCCGATCGGCTCGAATTCAAGGGGATCTTGCACTCGCGCGCCCACGGGCGTCGAGTAGCGCACGGCGATCCGCGGGTGCCAGCGCGCGTCGCGCGCCATCGCATGCGCGACAAGTACCATGCCGAGTTCATCGGCACCGGGTTCGATCGAGGATTGCTGCGGTGAGAGATCGAGCCGCTCCATCGTTTCGAGTTGCGCGATCTCGGGAACGTGGAGGCCGACGACGCCCGCATCATCCTGCCCGATAACGAGGCGATCGATCGTGCCGGCGGCGGTCGCAAGCAGGAGCGCGCGATCGACGGCGAGGTTGCGCGCGCGCACCGCGAGATACTCGTCGAGTGCCGGCCCGGCGAGCGCGCGCAAGCGTGCGGCGTACGCTTCATCGCGCGTCGGTAACGGGTCGGGAAGATTTGCATAGCGTTGAATGTACGTCCAGATCGGATAGGCGGCAAAGAAATTCTTCGCATTACCGATCGGCGGAACGCCGGTCGGCGCGAGGCGAACGACGGTTGCAAAAGCCGCGACCCACGCGCGCGGATCGCGTTCGTGGAGGCGCCGAATCGCGTTTAGGCGCAGGTATGCAGTCGCGTAATCGGGGCCTGGAATGCGCGAAGCGACCAATCCGCCGTAGGCGAGCATATCGGTGGAGATCACCGCGCTACCGAAATCGCGCGCGGCACTCTCACGATCGAGCCAGCGCCCGATCACAGCGGGATCGCCGGCGCGCAGATAATTTCCGAGTAGAGCTCGCCGTGGCTCGAGCACGGGGACGCCGGAGATCGCACCGAGCATAGCAGGAAGTTGCCGCGTCACCGGGCGGTCGTCGAGCGGCACGAAGAGCACCGGGGCGTTCGCTGCGCGTGCGACGCCACCGCACGCAAAAACAAAAAGAAGCAGCGCGCACAGGCGACGGAATGCGCTCGTCACCGAAGGCCGCGCAATCGCCCGCCGTTCCGCGCGAGCGCATCGTGCGCGCTACGCGCATCGGTTTCGAGCCAGGCCATCGCAATCGCCGTTTTTACCGAACCCGTCGCTTCGTCAAGAAGCGCGCGCGCGCGTTCGCGCCGACACGGCACCAGTTGCATCACGATTCGCTCGGCGCGGTAGCGCAATTTTTCGTTGGTGGCGACGAGATCGACCATCATGTTCTCGTAGGTTGTTCCCAGTGCCACCATCACCGCAGTCGAGAGCGCATTGAGTGCGACCTTCTGCGCCGTTCCTGCGATGAGGCGCGTCGAACCGGCGATCGGTTCCGCCCCGGTGGCAAGAAAGATCGCGCAATCGGCCTCGGCGAAGAGCGGCGCATTTCGGTCGTTCGCAACGGCGATGACGAGCGCACCGCGCGCTCGCGCCGCTCGCAATGCCGCCACGACGTAGGGCGCTCGTCCGCTCGCCGAGAGCCCAATGGCGACGTCGCCGGCGTTCACACATGCGGCGTCGCGCGCCCCCGCCGCCCCGTCATCCTCGGCACCTTCGATTGCGCCGAGAAAGGCAGCCGTTCCGCCGGCCAGGTGGATGCAAATGCGACGCGGATCGAGCCCGAAGGTCGGGTGCAACTCCACTGCATCGAGCGCGGCGATGCGCCCGCTGCTTCCGGCGCCGATGGTATGCCACGTCGCGCCCTTCGCCATCGCCGCGGCTGCCGCCGTCGCGGCGACCGCAATTGCATCGCGTGCCGCTGCAACGGCATCGACCGCGCGTGCCTGAACGCCGACGACCTCGGCGACGGCGTCGGCGATATCCAAACGATCCAGCGCCTCGTGTTGCGAGAACGCTTCGGTAGCGGGGAGTTCTTCGCTCATCGATTCGCGTTCGCGCGCTCCGCCACGACCAACGCTCCTTCAACCGGCTCGCCCGCGAATTTTTGCATCGTTAAAAACGGCGCCTCATTCGAAAGGCGCGTTTCGAAAAGGAAGGTCAGCAAAGAATTTTCGCGCACCAATCCACCGCAGAGCGCGAGCGAAAATGGGCGCTGCAACGCATCGAGGCGGCGCAAGAGCGCGCGCACGAGATCGGCGAGTTCCAGCGCCGCCCCTTGCACGATCTTCACCGCCGACCGTTCGCCGGTGTCGGCTGCGGCGAGAACGAGCGGCGCGAGTGCCGCGATCGACGCGACGGGAACCGGCGTGCGATAGATCGCCGAGAAGAGCGTCTCGCGGTCGGAACAATCGAGCGCGCGTTCGATCTGCGATAGCCATGCGTCGCGCGGCGCGCGCCCTTCGTACGACCGCAGCAAAAGGCGCGCCGCCGCTCCACCGAGCGCGAAACCCCCACCTTCATCGCCGAGAAGGTAGCCGCCGCCGCCGAGCGCGACGCGCTGCTCGCCACGCTCGCCGTAGGCTCCACTGCCCGTTCCAACCACCAACACCGCCCCATCGCCCGTCGGCGTCGCCGCCCGCAATGCGATCTCCAGATCGCTCGTGCAGATGATGCGCGCGTGCGGATAGAGCTCGCGGAGCATCGCTTCAAACGCAGCGGCGGCCCCGGGTTTGGAAATACCGGCGGCTCCGAGGGCGATCGCGTCGGGTTGCTCTGCGAGAGCGAGATCGCGCAACAGCGCGTGAAGCACTTCGCGCACGGTAGCGAGCGGAAGCAGCGAGGGATTCGCCGGGCCTCCCTCGGCTCGCACCCTGCGTTCGCCGTCGCAGGCCACCGCAACGCTCTTACTCCCACCGAGATCGATCCCAAGAATCATCGTGCGTCTTCCTTCGCGATTTTTTCGAGCAAGCTCGAGAGCCGGTGCGGTGCGACGGCACCGAGAACAGCTCGCCTTCGAGCCCCGGTTACCGAGGGTAGGTTCGCACTGCGCTCGCGCAGTGTTTGGTAGCCGAGGACGGCGAAGGCGAGCGCCTCCTTCGACTCGGCCGGCACCCCAACCGCGTCGCTCGATTCGACGCGCGAATGCGATAGCCGCTCGCGAAGCGCCGCGAGCAGGCGGCCGTTTTTCGCCCCGCCGCCCGAGCAAAGAATACGCGCATCGTCAAAGCGATAACGTTCGAGCGCCCGCGCGATGCTTTCGACGGTCAACGCAAGCAACGTCGCCAACCCATCTTCGAGCGTGAGCGCCCGTAACGCGGCGCGATAGCGAGATAAGAACGCTTCACCGAAACGTTCGCGTCCGGTTGATTTCGGCCCCGGTTGCGCGAAGTAGGGATCGTCGAGCATCGCTGCGAGCAACGATGCATCGACCGAGCCGCGCGCCGCCGTTTCACCGTTGCGATCGAAACGCAGACGTCCGCCGCTCGCCTCGGCGATCCACGCGTCGAGGAGCATGTTGCCCGGGCCGGTATCGAAGGCGACGATTCGCTCCTCGTCGAGCTCTGCTGCTACCGGCAGCAACGTGAGGTTCGCGATGCCGCCGCAATTAAGTGCGACGCGCTTTTCAGCGGGATCGGCCAAGAGCAGCACGTCGACCGACGGAACCAACGGCGCCCCCGATCCGCCGAGGGCGCAATCGGCGCTCCGAAAATCGAAGCAGACGCTCGCACCGATACGATCGCGCAATGCAAACGGGTCGCCGATCTGCAGCGTGAGCGCTGCCGCGCCGTCGTGGAAGATCGTTTGGCCGTGCATGGCGGCGAAGTCGACGGAGCGTCCGTGGAGAAAATGCTCGGCGGCGGCGGCGTGCGCGTCGCCGATCGCGCGATGCAGGCGCGCGACGGCGGCGAGGCCGCCGCGACCTCTGCAGACGACCTCATCCAAAATCTCCGCAACCTCCGCCTCGAATGCAAAGGTTTGCGCATCGAGCAGATCGGTCTTCACTCCCGCGCCGCGACTCTGCACGTCGACGAGCGCACAATCGATTCCGTCGAGCGAGGTGCCGCTCATGATCCCCAACGCAATCATGCGGAACGATCGACCGCGTCGGTAACGCCGGTAAAAAATGCACGCCGTAGATCGGTGCTGTCCTCGCGGCCGAAATAGACGGTGTTCGTCAGCAAAACGGCGGTGAGATCGCGCTGCGGGTCGACCCAGATGCAGGTTCCCGTGAAGCCGGTGTGTCCGAAAGAGTCGCGCGAAAAGCCGGGGCCACAGGAATTATCGTCGCGCGTTTTTAGCGCCCAGCCCAGAGCGCGGCGGAGCGTCGGGTCGAAGGCCTGCTCGCGCACCGCCTCGCGCGCGAGCGCTTCGTCGAGCACCGAGGGGCGGCCATGGTGGGGCGCAAGATACTGCTCGCCGACCCACGCCGCGTCGGCAGCGCTTCCGAAGAGGCCGGCGTGGCCGGCAACGCCGCCGCAGAGATAGGCTTTTTCGTCATGCACGCGCCCCTGTACGCGACCGCGCCAACTATCGCACTCGGTCGCCGGAATCGCTCCCCACTCGCTCCGACGCGGCCGATAGCCGAGCCCCGGACGCGCTACGAAGCGCTCGACGAGGCTCTCCAACGAACGCGCCTCGCGGCGCGCCAGCGCGAGACCGAGCGCGATAAACCCGAGGTCACTATAGAGCACGCCGCTGCCGACCGGGGCGTGCAGATCTGCGGTCAATGCGTAGTCTTCAACGGAGCGATCGCGCAGCGCACGATAATGTGCACCCGATTGCATTCCCGAGGTATGAGCGAGGAGCATGCGCATCGTTATCGCGCGTTGCGGCAGCGCCTTCCACTCCGGAATCGTCGCCACCAGGCCGTCGTCGAGCCCAAAGCAACCACGCGCGATTGCATCGAGCGCGACGGTCGCTATCACGATCTTTGTCAACGATGCGAGATCGAAGCGCGAATCGATCTCCACCGGCCGAGCGTCTCGATCGGCACGCGTTTCGCCGTACGCGCGCTCGAACAGCACCCGCCCGTGCCGTTCGACGCGCGCGACGGCTGCGGTAAAGCGTCGGCCAAGTGCGCCGCGCAGCACGCCGTCGCTTTCGTGAAAGCGATCAACCACGAGCGAGAGTAACCGGTAATTTTCCGTTCGTCGGCGCACCGGCAAAGATCGCGGCGGCAGCGGCGTGGAGATGCAGAGCATCGTCACCGAAGCAGCAGAGGGCGTGGTTGACGAATGGCGCCGCTTCGATATCGAATGGCTCCATCGTCGAGACGAAGATGCTCTCCGGAAAACGATCGACGATGCGTCGGATCGCATCGATCGCGGCGGCATCGAGATGCGTGCGATACGAGAGCAGCACCGGGCGGCGCCCGGAGCTCGCCAGCGCAGATAGCATGCGCTCCACCGAGGCGGGCTCACCCGGATGCAACTGAGGGGCTTCCTCGGCGCCGAGCGCGCCCGGGCCGAGATCGCCTTCGACCCCGAATCGCACGAGAATACTTTCATTTGCTCGCGCACGCGGCGTACCGCGAACGCGGACCACGGCGCGCGCGGCGATCGTCGTGCCGACGTTCGGGAACGGCGCGGGAGCATCGAGCGGAATCGGCGCGGCGAGCGTCGCCCGCAGCATGCGCATGCGCATGCCGGCCTCGCGCAAGCGCCACTCGCGCATCTCGCCGCGTGCAATGCGCGCGGCGATCTCGCGTGCTGCCGGCATCGCCGCGTCGAGCCGCTCGCCGATAAGCGCGCAATCGGCACCGGCCTGAATCGCAGTCGCCGCGCGCTCGGGAATCGTGCCGAATCGATCGAGCGCACCCATCTCCAGATCGTCGGTGAAGGCGACGCCGTTGAACAAGCAACTCTCGCGCAACAACGTCTTCAGTACCTCCTCGGAGAGCGTCGCCGGTCGTTCGCGATCGACGGCTTCGACGACAACATGCGCGACCATCGCCGCGCGCGCGTGCGGCAAGAGATCGCAGAAGGGTGCGAGATCGCGTACGTGTAGGATCGGGGGTGGGAGGGTAATCGTCGGCAATGCGACATGCGAATCGACGGCGGTACTTCCGTGTCCGGGGAAATGTTTGAAGGTCGGCACGATGCCGCGGCGCCCCATTCCGCTCGCAAAAGCCCCTGCGAGGTCGGCGACGCGCTCGGGATTATCACCGAACGAACGCGTTCCGATGACGGTACTCGCGCGGTCTATGGCAAGATCGAGAACCGGCGCGAAATCGACGTTCGCTCCGATGCGACGCAGATCGTGTGCGATCTGTTCGCCGAGCTGCCGCGCGAGATCGAGGTCGGCGGCGGCACCGACGGCCATCATCGAGGGCATCGCAGCGACTCCCTCGCGCAGCCGCGCCACGCGGCCTCCCTCCTGGTCAATCGCGAGAATCGGCATCGGGTCGTCGGGACGGAGTGACCGCAGCGCGTCGGTTAGGGCGCGCGCGCGCTCCACAGACGGCAGATTTCTTGCAAACAGGACGTAACCGCCGAAGCCCCGCAGCGTGAACTCCGCGCGGGTCGCCTCGTCGAGCTCCGAACCCGGGAATCCAACCGCGAGAACACCCTCTGCCAGGTCGACGAACTCGCTCAGAACGGCTCCTTCTTGATAGGGAGGAACGCGACGTTAGTGCGCGCTGATCGATTGCGCTACAAGCATCTTCCCGGAGCGGGCCGCCAGTACCTCGACACGGTCGCCGAGCCGCAGGCTTGCCAGGGTGGCGAAACCGCCGGCTCGCTGGATCGAGGTATTGGGGGTCACCGTCACCTCCAATACCGTTTTCGGATCGACTCGAACGCCGATGCCGGGATGCTGGTAGTGAATGGCGACGATCTGCCCGACGAACGAAAGCGTGCGTGAGGGATGCGCGACGAGAGCACTCGGTGCGAGTGCGAGTAATGCGGAGAGCAAAAAGATAGAGCGTTTCACGATAGATAATCTAAGAACGCATTACGGTGTCGGCGACGTTCCATCGACCCGGAGAATCTTAAAATAGGCCTCGCGCGCCGATGCATCTCCGGAGCGAGCGCGCTGCGAGGCATCCCGCAACGCTAATACCGTCGCGTCGTCGGCGCGAAGATTCGCCGCCGCCAGACGAAGGGCGAGCAGCGCTAAATCGGGTGTCCGATCGCCCAAGCGAGCGATCCCCTCCATGAATGGGCGCATGTGCTCTCCGCCCGGCTTCTCAGCCAATAGGGCGGCGACGACGACAGCCTTTCCCGGCGCGCTCTCAAGAAGGTAGCTATCGAGAAGCTCGAACATCACCGCATGCGGTTCGCCGTCGCGACCTTGGCCCTTCTTTTCGCCCTCACGGCGTCGCCTTCGGCGCGAACCACCCCGCTCGGCGACCTTCGCGAGCGCATGCGCGTTGCGGCCGGCCCTCTTTGGTCGGCTCATTTCGATGCCGTCGTCGATATCAGCGACGGCACGATTCTTACCCGCGCGCATGTCGATGCCCGCGGGGATCGCCTGGTTTTACACCGCTGTCTCAACGATCTCTGCTTGGGACGCTTCTATCACGGCTCGCAGGCCGACGATCTCACGCTCAACGACACCCCGCTGCCCGCGCCACAATTGGCCTCGAGCGAGCCGGCGCTCTTGCTCGCGCTCTCGCACGAGTTCCTACGGCGGGGCTTTCGCAAGGCCGGCGGCACGATCGCTCTTCTACCGCCGGCGCGGAACGAGCGATTTTCGCTGGGGATACAAGCCAAGGGCATTCCACCGTTCACGTTGGGCATCGGCGCCGACGCGCTGATTCGAAGCGCACAAATCGGATCGTCGCGCTACGAATTTTCCGCATATCGCAACGTCGGGAAAGTGCGCCTGCCGACGCGCATCGACCGCGACGGGAAACCCTACATCACCTTTCACCGGATTCGCATCGAGAACGCTCCGTTCATCGCACCGCACCCACTCGCGCTCGCCTTCGCCGCCGCCCCGGTCGTCCTTCCGTGGCGTCCGCGCGCGAAGATTCCGATCGTCGCGTGCAGCATCGAAGGTCGACCGCTCCGCTGTCTCATCGATAGCGGAAATTCAGGGCTCTCGATGACGCTCTCGCTCGCCGAGCGTCTGCATCTCCATCCGACCGGCACCTTCGAGGTCCAAGGCATCGGCGATTATCTCACCGAGTTGGTCAGCGCTCCGCCGCTACGCATCGGTGCGGCAACGCTGCCGAAAGCAACCTATGTGGTGCTCTCCGATCTCGAGGGAACGAGCTACGACGTGATTCTCGGAACCGATTTTTTAGCTGCGGCGCGCGTGACGATCGACGGTCCGCACCGCCGCGTCATCGTGCAGCCCCAAAGGGCCGTCGCCGTCGGCGATGGCTTACCGATACGCTTTCTCGCACTCGTACCAACCGTTCGCGCTACCCTTGGGGCGACCCCCGCTCGCCTTCTCGTCGATACCGGCGACGAGTCGGCGATCAACCTCGGATCGGATTTTTTCCACGCCCATCCCACGCTTTTTCGCATTACCGAAAACCGTTCGGTACGCGGGATCGGCGGAGGCAGCACCGAGCATCTCGGCACCATTGCAGGCATCACGCTCGGCTCGCTTCATCTTAAACACGTCACAATCGGAGCGACAGAAGGCCTGCACGGTGCCGGCGACGGCCACATCGGCAACGGGCTCCTCGCAAAGTTCGTCGTTACGTTCGACTACGCACGCGGCCGTATCGAGATCGCACGCCCCTGATCGCCATCGCGGGAGCTCTGCGGGAGCGAGCACGTGCAGACGAGAAGGGGCGAGCATGCGCATGCAAAAGCGTTTTCCAGTGCCGGCCGCCGTCGCGCTCGCTCTAGCGCTCGTCGCGCTGCCGCATCGATCCTCGGGCGCGACCTTCGTCGGGCTCAACGCATGCACGCCGGTCGCGGTGGAAATGATCGATACGATCGACTCCGGGAACGCACGCCCCGGCGACTTTTTTCGCTTTCAAAGCATCAACGCCGTGACCGTCGGCGCCGGCATAGCGATCCCGACTCACACGGTGGGCTACGGCGTCGTCTCCGTTGCATCGGCGGCAGGTAGGAACGGCGTCTCGGGTACGCTCGTCCTCGAGCCGCGCTATTTCGTTCTTCACGGCCGACACTACGGTGTCGTGCTCGACCATCGCGCGAACGATCTCGTGCGCAACGGCAGCTCGGGTAACCTACCCGGATATCTCGGCGCGATACCGATCCCCGGCGTCAGCGTTGCGATCGGCGCGTTCAATTTTTTTCATCACGGAAATAACATCGTCGTGAAGAGTGGAACGATGTTCGTCGTTTTCCCGAGCGATAGCCCTTCGGTCGAGCGATGCCAGCGCGCGGGGCCGCACTAGCATTCATCCGGCGGCGCATCCGTGTAGCCCGAGTGCGAGCGAACCCTTAGCAGCGTTCGGCGAGCCAGGCGCGCGCGAGCGCTATAAAGAGCTCCGGCCGGTCGCGATGCGGAGCGTGTCCGCAACGCGAAAGCAGGAGCCGGTCGAGATCGCCTCGAGCGATTGCCGCGATGCGAGCCAGCTGTTCGAAGGTGCCGTACTCATCCCCGCTCCCCTGCACGGCGAGGATCGGAGCGGTGATTCGCGCGACGTACTCTTCGATATTCCAGTCGCGGAACGCCGGATGAAGCCAGATATCGTTCCAACCAAAGAACGTTCGTTCGCCGTTTCGATGGTGCCGCCCGATGCGCTCGCGAAAGTCGGCGTCACGTCGATATCGTGCCCCGATAGCGGCGATCGCTTCGATCGATTCGCGTTCGACAAACAGATGCGGTGCCTCGAGAATCAGCCCGGAGCAACGCTCTGCGAAAGCGCCGGCGAAGATCGCGGCGATCGAGGCACCGTCACTATGGCCGAGCAGATACGCACGCTCGATTTCCAAACGGTCGAGGATCTCGGGAAGCACCTCGATGGCTTCGTCATGCATGTAGCTCGGCGAACGCGCCACTTGCAGTTCGCTCGAAAAGCCGTTTCCGAAACGGGAATACACGAGCGAGCCATATGTCGTTCCATCGCAGATGCGCGCGGGAAGATCGCGCCAGAGCTTCAGCGTTCCCAAACCTTCATGCAGAAAAACAATCGTCGGCGAATCACCGCCGGTCGCACGGCGATAGATATACTCGATCTCGCCGCCGCCAAGAGCCAACGTCTGCGATTCCGCGCTCATCGCGCAACCGTACGCCCGAGCGCCGCATCGATCCTTGCGTGGGGATGGAGCCGCCCCCTCGATGTGCGGTAGATTCTCGTTTTTCGCTCGGCGTGCCGATATCGCCGCCGCGTTTCCGTTCTTGCTGCTCGCGCCGGATTTCGATAGTGCCGTTCCGGCACGTTACAATATCGCGCCGACGCAACGCACGGCGATCGTGCGGAGCGATCTTCATGCGACCGCCGCTCGGTGGGGATTCGGGCTCCCGCACACCTTCAACGCGCGCGCGGAGAGCGCTGCGGAACGCCCGCTCTACCGACGTTCGTATCTCGATCGCCCGGCACTCGTCCCGGCGAACGGTTGGTTCGAGTGGGAGCCGACGCCGAGCGGAAAACGACCGTTCTATATTTCCGCCGCCGACCGACGCCCGATCTTTTTTGCCGCTTTATGGGATTTTCGCGATGCGTCGCCCTGTTTTTCTATCCTCACACGTGCCTCGCGCCTCGAACTGCGCGCGATCCATCATCGCGAGCCCGCCGTCATCGCCGCCGAGGAGGCGCTGCGCTGGCTCGACGCAAGCCTTTCGCGTGAAGATCGGGACGCGATGCTCGCGCCGCGCGGCGACGGTGCGATGCGCTTCTCGTTCCGAGAGGTTTCGCGCGACGTCAACGATGTACATAACGACGGGCCGGAGCTGCTCGCCTCACCGCCGCTCTCCGAGGCCGCGCGAGATCTATCGCTTTTCCCTCCCTCGTCGATGCCTTGACGCGCGCGTCGATGCCCGCTATGATCGCCGAACCGTGATCTGCAACTCGTTGCCTCCGTGCCTCCCTACGCCGCCCCCGAGGGTGCCGGCCGGATAGCGCACGCTGCGAGCACCACTCGTGACACGTCGCTCTCCAGTCGGAGCGGCGTTTTTTATTTTCCCCAACGATCCCAACGAAGGACTCAGCCCTCATTATGAACGTCGTCATCATCGGAAACGGAACGATCGGCCGCGCGATTCGCGAGGCGCTACGCCGCGTGGATCCGCTGCTCCCCGTACCGATCCTCGGTCGAGGTGACACCATCGCATCCGTCGCCGATGCCGACGCCGTGCTCCTCTGCGTGAAACCGCACCAGGTGCAAGAAGCACTCGAGCTGCTTGCGCCGAGCATGCCGCACGGAAGCCTGCTTATCAGCGTCGCTGCAAAAACGACGCTGGCCTCGCTGCGCGCCGCTCTGCCGCCTCATGTCGGTGTGGTGCGCGCCATGCCGAACCTCCCGGTCGGCGAACTCGCGGGCATGACCGCGCTTGCAAACGAAAGCGCGCCGGAGCATCTCGAACGTAGCGAGGCGATCTTCGGCGCGATGGGGCGCACGGTACGGATCGACGAGCGACTGATGGATGCGGCAACGGCGATGAACGGATGCGGCCCCGCCTATGTCTATCTCATGGTCGAAGCATGGATCGACGCCGGAATCAAGTTAGGTTTCTCCTACGAGGTCGCGCGGACGCTCGTCGCGCAAACGATGCTTGGAGCCGCAGCATCGGTCTTAGCGAGCGACGAGCACCCGGCCGCGCTGAAAACTGCGGTCACGACCCCTGCCGGCTGCACCATCGAAGGGCTGTTGCAACTCGAAGACGGGCGCCTTCGTAGCACGATCGTGCGCGCGGTGCTCGCGGCTGCGGGCGCGTAACGATGCGCGCCCGCCTCCACCGATGCACCGCTATCGGCTCACATCGTTAGAACGACGCGGAAGCGAGCCGCTCCGCTCATCATGCGATCGAATGCTGCGGGGGCCTCTTCGAGCGGCCGCTCTTCGATCCGGGCGCGCACGCCGCTCTGCGCGCTAAACGCCATCGCCGCTTCGGAATCGACGCAGGTTCCCGATGGCCAGGCCGTCACGCTATGCCGCCCGCCGATCATCGCAGCGGTGTTTAGCGCGAGCGGCTCCATCGAGGCTCCGACGATCGTGAGCGATCCATCGATTGCGAGGCCACCCATCGCCGGCTCCATCGCCTTCGCCGAAGTTGCCGTTGCCAGCACCACTTTCGCTCCTCCGAGTTTCTGCAGGGCGGCGCCGTAATCACCGCGTTCGCTATCGAGGTAATGATGCGCGCCGAGTTCGAGTGCGAGCTCTCGTTTCGCCGCTCCGCGCGCGATCGCGACGGTTTCGAAACCCATCTTTGCGGCGTACTGGACGCCGAGATGCCCGAGGCCGCCGATTCCGAGAATCGCCACGAGATCGCCGGGGCGTGCGTTGCTATTGCGCAACGCGTTAAAGGTGGTGACGCCGGCACACATGAGCGGCGCGGCCTCGCTCGCCGTGAGCGCGTCGGGAATTCGCGCGAGCGCGTTCGCGGGTGCGACTGCGTATTGGGCGTAACCGCCGTCGTAAACGATACCGGGAACCTGCAGAGAACGACAGGTCAGAAAATCACCGCGCCGACACCGGTCGCAGTGCCCGCAATGCCCTCCATGCCACCCAAGGCCGACGCGATCGCCGACCTTCCAGCCCGTTACACGCTCGCCGAGCGCATCGATCCGGCCGGCGATCTCGTGCCCGGGAACGCGCGGAAAAGAGATTCCGGGCCAAACGTTATAGACGGTCAATGCATCGCTGTGACAGATACCACATGCTTCGATGCGGATGCGGACGCTCTCCGCCGAGGGCGCGGGAATCTCGCGCTGGTCGCGTTCGATGCGTCCGGCGCTCGCCGATGGGACTGCAAATACGTTCATCATACCTCGCCTTCAACTTCTTCAGGCGGCGGCAAGTTGCGGAAAAACAGCCAATAGAGCCCCGCGTTGAGCAGTTGCAGCGCCGAGGCAAACTCCAGCGGCAACCCGATCCATGCGTGTTCGATGAGCGCACCGGCGACGAGCGGCCCGCCCGTCGACCCGACGCGCGCCGGTAGATTCGAAAGCGCGGAGGCTCGCGAGCGCTCCGAGGCGGGGATAATTCCCATCGCATAGGATTGGCGCACCGGGAAGGTCACGATGTTGACCAACATGCGCAACGCGTAGATCGCACCGGCGAAGAAGAAACTCGGCGCAAACGGCATCGCGGCGAGCAACACGCACGAAAAGACCCGCAAAGCGACGACCGTGCGTACGGCGCCGCCGATTGCCGCGACGATGCGCGTTACCCCGAGGTACGACAGAATCGATAAGACGTTGATCGTCGTATAGAGCACCGCGATTTGATCGGCGTTAACGTCGAATCGTTCGTGGAACCAGAGCACCAAGATCGGGCCGAGAAAACCGATCGCCAAGCCGTTCGTCGCATTCGTCAACATGAAACGCCGAATCAATTTCCACGTGTTCGGGGCGAGCGAGGCTTTCGAACGAGCGCGAATGGCACGCGAACGCTTTTCTTTGATCGGCATGACGACGAGCGCGAGTGCAACGCCGATGATCGCCGTCAACCAGAAGAGCGGGCGGGCGGGAAAGACGGCGAGACCGGCTCCCAGCACGCTCCCAACCGTACCGACTAACGAGAGCCGAGCGAAAACCGCCGTGCGCCGTTCGTCTCCTGAGAGCTCCGCAGTAAGCGCCTGCTCGGCGACAAAATACGGCCCGAATGCGCCCCCGCTGCCGACGCCGCCGCCTTGGCCGATCGTTCCAAGCGCACCGGCGATCGCGAGGACGAAAAAATTTCCCTGAACCGCAAATACCACGCCGGCGAGTGCCGTCAGAATTCCGAACGCCGCGAGAATCGGTTTGCGGCCGATCCGATCCGCGAGCGCGCCGACGGCGAGCGTGAGCAGCGCTCCGGAGCCCGAGCCGATCGCGATGAGCAGCCCGACTGCGGTAGCGCTGTAACCCAGCGAGAGCAAGTAGAGCGGCACAACGATAGCGAGATATCCTTGCGAGACGCTACGCAGGGCGCGCCCTGCGTACAGCGGCAGCAAGGGAGTTCGAAGCGACATCTCCGAGCCTGTTCCCGCTTCCGGCATCGTTCATCCTTGCAGGGATCGTCGATAGCGACGGGGGAGGGCGGCTGGTGCAAATTCTCGACGGGCGCCTGATTTTTTCGCCCTCCGACCTGAACCGATTTCTTGAATGTCGGAGCCTCACCGCGCTCGATCTTTCCGTCGCAGGCGAGCACCGCATCGACGCTCCGCTCGATCTTCAGAGTGAGTTGCTCGCCCGCAAGGGGCAGGAGCACGAGCATCGCTACCTTGCCTCGCTCGAACGAGAAGAGCGCGTGGAGGCGATCCCCGCGATCGCTCGCCCATCGATTGCAGCCTTCGAACATGCTGAGGCGCAGACGATCGCAGCGATGCGTGCCGGCGCCCCGACGATCTACCAAGCCGCTTTTTTCGACGGAACGTGGTTTGGTCGCGCCGATTTTCTCCGCCGCGTCGTGCCCGAGGCGCCGGGCGCGGACGCTCGCTATGAAGTCGAAGATGCGAAACTCGCGCTCTCAGAAAAGCCCTATTTTATCATTCAACTCTGCTTTTACAGCGAGCAAGTGGAGCGCATATTCGGCATCGCTCCGGAATTCATGCACCTACTCCTCGGTTCGAACGAACGCCGCACCTTTCGCCTCGATGACTACAGTGCATATTATCGACGCTTGAAATCGTCGTTTCTCAACGAAATCGCCGAGCTTCGTTCCGGGGCATTGGAGATGCGGCTTAACGACGTTCCATCCCCCGTAAAGCACTGTATGCTCTGCACCTGGAAGACGCGTTGCGAAGATCTTCGCGAGGCGCGCGACCATCTCAGTCTCGTTTCGAACATGCGTTCCGACCAGATCCGCTTATTCGCGGCAGCCGATCCGCCGATCCTTACGATGCGGCAACTCGCCAAGGCTCCCGATCGATCGCTCCCACCGGGTATCGCGCGCGACACCTTCGCCGGCCTCCGCCGCCAGGCGCGCCTGCAGGTGGAGCAGCGTGACGGCGGCGTGCCCCGCTACGAACTTCTTCCCCCCGAGGAACTCCGTGGCTTCGGCTTTCTTCCCCAGCCGAATCTCGGCGATATTTTTTTCGATATGGAGGGCGACCCGCTCTTCGCTCCAGGTTTGGGATTGGAGTACCTCTTCGGCATCTATCTCGCCGAGGAACGACGCTTCGTGCCGTTCTGGGGGACCGACGCGAAATCGGAACGCCGCGCATTCGAAGAGTGCATCGATTTCTTCATGAAGCGCCGTCAGAAGTACCCCGATCTCCACATCTATCATTACGCTTCGTACGAAAAAGGGGCGCTGCGCAGACTCAGCGTTCGGCACGCGACGCGCGAGGCCGAGATCGACGATCTTCTTCGCTCGGAGGTTCTGGTCGATCTCTACACGGTCGTCCGCCAGGCGATCTGCGTCGGGCAGCCCAGTTACTCGATTAAAAAACTCGAACTTTACTATGGGTTCAAACGTGCGGCCGAGCTGCGCAGCGGAGACGACTCCGTCGTCATGTTCGAGCAGTGGCTCCTCGACCAAAGCAACCGCGCCCTTCTCGAAACGATCGAGCGTTATAACGAGGAAGATTGTCGCTCCACGTTCGAGTTGCGCGAGTGGCTTATTGCCCTTCGCGCCGACGCCCAAAAGCGCTTCGGCTGCGATATTCCCTGGCGCCCGAAGCGAGAACCGCCCTCGCTCGAAGAAGAGCGCGCCGCCAAACTCGCCGCATTGAGCGACCTACAACAACGCCTACTCGCCGAGGCACCGACGATCGGGAGCGCCGAAGAGCTCGAGGCGAGCGAAGAATACGCGCGCGTCTGCTGGATCGTCGCGCAATTGCTCTCGTACCATCGCCGCGAAGATAAGCCGACCTGGTGGAAGCTCTTCGACCTCTCCGAGATGTCGGCAACCGATCATATCGAGCGCGCCGAATGCCTCGGCGGCCTGCAGTTGCTCGACACGCACGAACCCGCTCTCCACGGGCGCGAAAAAAATCGCTCCTACACCTATCGCTTCCCGGAACAAGAATACAGCGTTACGGATCGGATGCTCGACCCTCTGACCATGAAAGCTGCCGGTACGTTCGTCAACATCGACGAAGAGAAGCGACGCATTCGCATTCGTCGCAGCGGTGATATCGCCCGCGCCCGCACGTTAACCGCGCTCATTCCCGCACCGCCGATCGACACGAGGGCGCAACGGGCTTCGCTGGTACGCATCGCCGAAGCACTTCCCGCGAACCTGCAGCACGCTCGGCCGCGTTCGGTCATCGATCTGCTTCTGCGCCGTCCGCGCATTCGTGGGATCGGCAAGAACGGAACGATCCAGCCGGAGAGCGTCGACGTAGAGCACATCGTACCGGTCGTCCGCAAGCTCGACGAAAGCTATCTTTTCGTACAGGGCCCGCCGGGTTCGGGAAAATCAACGGTTGCATCGAAGACGATCGCCACGCTCCTCGGCGAAGGCAAACGTATCGGCGTTATGTCGACGACCCATAAAGCTATTCAAAATCTGCTTCATAAAATCGAAGCGGCTGCGAAAACGCAACGCGTCGACTTTCGCGGACTCTACAAGGTCGGCAACGGCGAAACTTTCGCGTCGAAGATGCGCTCTCCATATATCGCCGGCACCACGAATAATGCTGCATTCGTCGCGGGATCCTGCGAACTCGCCGCCGGAACTTCGTGGCTCTTTTCTCGCGAAGATTTTGCCGTCGCCCTCGACTATCTGTTTATCGATGAGGCCGGACAGATCGCGCTCGCCGACGTCATCGCCGTCGCACCCGCCGCAAAAAACATCGTCTTGTTGGGCGACCCGCTCCAACTCGCCCAAGTATCGCAAGGCGTTCATCCGCCGGGAATAGGCGGCTCGGTACTCAACTATCTGCTCGGTGACGAGGCAACCGTACCGCCCGAACGCGGCATATTTCTCGATACTTCATTTCGCATGCACCCCGACATCTGTTCCTTTATCTCTCGCCACGTGTATGCAGGCCGCTTGCACTCCGCGCCCGATACCGAAGGCTCGTTGGTCGAAAGTGCCGGGCTGCGCGGGGCGGGGCTCAGATATTTGCCCGTCATCCACGACGGCAACTCGCGCGAATCCGTCGAAGAGGCAGAACGCGTTCTCGCCGAAATCAAACGCCTGCGTAAGGGACGAGTTCGCGTCGGCAAGCAAAAGGCACGCGCGATCGTCGGTGCCGATATTCTTGTCGTCACGCCGTATAACGGGCAGCGTTTACTTCTCGAGGGTATGCTCGCCGACGCCGGTTTTCCCGAAATCCGGGTCGGAACCGTCGATAAATTTCAAGGGCAGGAAGCGCCGATCGTTTTCTATACGATGGCGACGTCGAGCCTCGAATCGGCACCCCGCGGGATCGATTTCTTATTCGAAAAGAACCGTTTTAACGTCGCGATTTCACGCGCTCAATGCATGACGGTATTGGTGACCAACCCGGGGTTGCTCGATCTGCGCTGCTCGACGGTCGAGCAGATGGCGATGCTCAATCTGCTCTGCCGCTTCGTTGAAGCGGCGACGGTGTAACCTCGGCGAGAAGACTCCTGCACTCCGGATTCACCGCCTCTTCTTCGGTAATCGCTAGGATTTTTGTATGAACGTGCATACTGGACCCGAAGCCCTTATCGACCTGGAACGTTTCGGCCTACGCGTCCATCCCGCCGATGGAACGCACGAAAGCCTCGGGAAACGGCACCGAACAAAAGTTCGCATCGCTATCGACCCGACCGCGACTGCCGGCCCTTCAATGATAGTCGGCATCGGCGAAGGCGAGGCGCGAAGACTGATGCCGCTCGCGCCGTTCGAGGCCACGACGATGGTCGACGAGTTGGTAGCACGCGGCCTCCTCGTCGGCAACGAACGCCTCCGACACACCGTCGAACACCTGCTCGCGCGCTTGAGCGAAATTTATATCGAATTGCGGCTGAATACGCTGACGATCGATCCCGCGATCGTCTCCGAAGCGGGGTACTGCATCGATGCCGCGCGTTTGGATTTCTCCCATCGGCCGCCGCACGCCGGAAAAGAACAGAAAACCACCGGCGGTCGCGATAATGTCGGCGTCCAACCGCGCCCGCACGGGCGCCCGCCGCTCGCTCACTAGCTCGCCGGCGAGCGCTCTCGCACGCGCGTTGCCGCCACGAAACGAAGGAGCACCAACCCGAGGATCGATGCCGCCCACGCCGCAGTCGGTAAGATGAGATCCTGCAATCGCAGGGCCTCAAACGAAAACAGGTGACGGATCGGAGCGACGGTCAGCGCCGCGACAAGGAAGAGCAGCGCCCCTACGGCGATGATCGTTACCGCCGGGTTGCGAACGCGCATCGTGCGCGCGACGCTCCCGCCGGTCGAACGATTGATGAACAGGAGCGCGACGCTCACCAACACCATCGTCGTAAACGCCAGCGCGCGCGCGACGCGCTCGTCGCGCCCGAAAGCGAGAGCCGCAACAAAGACCGCAAGCGTCGCCGCCAAGGCGATGCCGCCTTGCATGCCGGCGTGAATGAGGAGCGCGCGGTCGAACAGGGGCGCACCGACGGGCCTCGGCGGCCGCCGCATAATATTTTCCTCGGCCGGCTCTGCCTCGAATGCAATCGAGCAAGCCGGGTCGATAATGAGCTGCAAGAATAAAATATGTACGGGTAATAACAGTAACGGCATTCCGAGAAGCACCGGAATCAAACTCATTCCCACGATTGGAACGTGCGCGGAGACAACGAACGCGATTGCCTTGTGGAGATTGTCGAAGATCCGTCGCCCGAGTTTAACGGCATCGATAATCGAGCCAAAATCGTCGTCGAGAAGCACCAGCGCAGCCGCTTCGCGCGCGACATCGGTTCCTCGCGCACCCATGGCAATGCCGACATGGGCGGCCTTCAAAGCCGGCGCATCGTTGACACCATCTCCGGTCATCGCGACGATCTCGCCGTTTCGTTTAAAGGCCTCGACCAGTCGAAGTTTTTGCTCGGGAATAACGCGAGAGAAAATATTCGTCTCGGCGACCGCCGCCGAGAGCGCCGCGTCGTCCATCCCGTCGATCTGGATGCCGGTCAGATAACGCTCCGGGCTCTTCAAACCGATGCTCTTCGCAACGCTGACCGCGGTTGCGGGATAGTCGCCGGTGATGATGACGACGCGAATGCCCGCGGTGTATGCTTCGGCGACCGCCGCCGGCACGCGCGGCCGTACCGGGTCGGCGAGGCCGATCAATCCGACGAATTCAAACTCGAAATCGTGTTGCCCCTCAGGCAGGGTCTCGCCGTTGTAGAGCGCTCGCGCCACACCCAAGACGCGCAGCCCCGTCGAGGCGATCTCCGATACGCGGGCTTCGAGCGCCTCGGTTCGAACGCGGTCGAGATGGCAGAGATCGGCTATTGCTTCAGGCGCACCTTTTGCGGCGACGACCCAGCTGCGCGCATTGGGGCGAGCCCAAACCCGCGACATTGCGAGCATAGAGCGCGATAGCGGGTACTCGCCGGCGAGTACCCAGTCGCGATGTCGGCGGTCGCTTCCGGCGAGGCGATGCTCTAACGCATCGGCGATCGCGCGTTCGGTCGGGTCGAAGGGGTCGCGATGGCTCGCCAATGCACCGTATTCGAGAATATCGTGGTACTGCGCGGGGATCGGCGTCCCACCATCGCAACGGCAAAGCACACCGTCGGCGGCGGCAAGGTTGACGACGGACATGCGATTTTCGGTGAGCGTGCCCGTTTTATCGACGCAGAGAACAGTCGCCGAACCCAACATTTCTATCGCCGGAAGGCGTCGCGTCAGCACATTCTTCTGCGCGATTCTCCAAGCCCCGAGCCCAAGAAATACCGAGAGCACGACGGGAAGCTCTTCGGGAAGAATCGCCATCGCAAGCGCGATGCCGACCAACACGGCGCGCAACCAATCTCCGCGGTGCAAGCCGTAGGCGAGCGCGACCAAAGCGCTGATAATAAGCGCCGCAACGGCTAGCCGCCGCACCACCAAGTTCGTCTCCCGCTGAATGCGCGTCGGCTCGATTTTTACGTCGGCGAGCGCACTCCCGATCGCGCCGATCGCCGTCGCCGAGCCGATCGCAAGAACGCGCGCGATGCCCTTCCCACCGACGACCATCGTGCCGGAATAGACGAACGGAAGGTCTTCTCCGCCCGGCTTCGCCATCTGCTCCGGAATCGGCGAGAGCACCGATTTGCGAACGGCATCCGACTCGCCGGTCAGTAACGATTCGTCGACCTTGACGTTGGTTTCGGAGAGCAGTACCGCATCGGCGGGAACGCGATCGCCTTCGAGAATAACGATTGCATCTCCGCGCACGATATCGCGCGCGGAGATGCGCTGTTGGCGACCGTCACGAATGACCGTTGCATGAAACGCCGAGAGATCGCGAAGCGCGTCGAGCGTTCTCTCCGCCTTCTGTGCCTGCGATATACTGATACCAACGACGACGGCCACGAAGGCGAGCAGCATCGCCGCCTCGGCCGGATCGCCGAGAAGAACGTACACGACGCCGCAGGCGACTAACAGCAAGAACATCGGCTCGCGCGCGGCTTCGGCGGCGACCGAAAGCCACGAACGGCGTTTCGCCGAGGGCAGCTCGTTCGGCCCATCGGCGGCAAGCCGCCGAGCGGCCTCGGCCGAACTCAGCCCAAGCAGAGCTGTTTCAGCACCGGTAAGCGCGTCTCGCTCCGGCCTCACCGCGCTCCCCAATCAGGCATCGAGACCGCGCGCGAGCGCAACCCTCACCATCGCCGCCACGGGAACGGCGAGATAGAGCCCGAGCGGGCCGAAGAGTTCGCCGCCGACGAGCAATGCGAGAACGACCATCGAGACCGGCAAACGGGTTCGCCTCCCGACCAATTGCGGCGAGAGCACCTGCGCTTCGAATTCGAAAATCGCGAGAATAAGGACGACGACGATTGCCGCCTTCGCGAATCCGCCGGATGCAAGCGCGAGAACGACCGACGGAAGAATGGCGGCTATGCCCCCGAGATACGGGATAAGATCGACCACCGCCGTGATGACACCGATCGTCAACGCAAATGGAATGCCGAGCAATTGTAATGCGAGAAAGACGAGAAGCCCGACGATCGCGCTCACCACGATCTGCGCTCGCACGAATCCGTCGAGCACGGCGTACATGTCGGCGATCGTTTCGCGAACGTATTCGACCCGATCGGCGGGAACGATCCGTTCGAGCGCCCGCAGGTAGCGAGGCGCATCGAGTTGCAGATACGTCGCGAGAACCGGCACCAGCACTGCAGCACCTAGGATCGCCGAGGTCGAGCGCAGGACGCTCGTAACCGTCTGTTCCAGGCCGTCTTGCTTCCGTAGCCTGCCGTCCGCGATGATAAGGGAAACACTCGTTCCATCGCGAGGCATTCATGGAAGTATCGGCAGCGCCGCATCGGCGCGCAGCACGCCG
>JAJYRI010000103.1 GCA_021794175.1 bacterium | reverse complement strand
CGAGCGCGTTCACCGATTGGCCGAGGCCGATCGACGCAAAGAGCAGTGCGGCTTCACTCTGATCGAGATTCTGCGTTGCCTTGAGCAGCGAGACGTTGATGGCCGCGCCGACCGAGCCGGCGGCGGCACTTGAGAGAGCAGCGATATCCATAGAGACCTCCCGAAACTTTACCTACCTAGTATCGGTAAATCGACACGAACCTTCAACCCCCTTCCCCGGGGCTTCGGTTCACCGGACAAGGAGAACCCTTTTATGAACCCGACCCTCGCCCTCTATCTTCGCCTCACCGTGGGAATCGCGGCGCTCTTCATCGCGATCATCGTCGCCTTCGCACTGCTGAAGGTCGCCATCGTTGCGGCGGTCCTCGCCGGGGTCGTGCTGGGCGCCCTCTTGATCTGGCGTACGCTCAGTCGCTCCGGCCGCCTGCCGACGATTCGCTAGCGGACGAGAAGGCTCCGGAGAGCGCGTTCGAGCCCGGCTGGATCTTCGAGCATCGGCAGGTGAGCGACGCCTTCGAGCACCACGAGCTCGGCATCGGGAAATCCGTCCGCGACGGCACGCGCCTCATCGAGGGAGATACCGGGGTCTTCTGCGCCTGCAAGAACGGCGACCGGCATCATCAGTTCGCCGGCGATATCGCGCGCATCGTCGCGCATCGCCATTCCCCGGAACACTGCAGCGAGCCCCGTCGTGGTATTCTCGCGCGCGATCTCGCGCGCGTTTTCGAGCAACGTGCCGCTGCTGCCCGGCGCGACCAGAGGCGGTAAGAGTTCGTCGAGTGCGAAGTCGATCGCGCCCTGCGCTTCGAGCCGCGCCGCGAGCGCGCGTCGCGCAGCGGCGATCTCCGGCGTGTCGGCGATGAGGCGACTGGTGACGAGTGCCAATCTCGCAACGCGTGCATCGTACATGCGCGCAAAGGCGAGCGCGACGTAACCCCCAAGCGAATGTCCGACGATCGTCGCCCGTTCGATCCCCAGCGAATCGAGCATCGCCGCCAGATCGCCGGCGAGTTGCTCCATGAGGTACGGGCCGGCCGCGCCGCTCGATGCGCCCATACCGCGCAGATCGGGGGCGACGACGCAATACTCCCCGGCGAACGCGTCTGCGGTTGCATCCCAAATGCGGTGCGTGAATGGAAAGCCGTGCAAAAGCACGACGGCATCGCCGTCGCCCCGAACTTCGGCGAAGAGATCGTTTTCGTCGACGACGACGTGCATGGTGCGAAGAGCCTTTCTGATGAGGTCGGACGGACGGAGATGACGGACGCAGAGGCGGCTGCCATTCGCTTGGACCTGCGACAAAACTTGCAATAAAATCCTGCATCGAGTATAAGGAAGGCAATAACCCCGGTCGCACGACCGGAGAAAGGACATCGTACAAGAACGATGGCTGTAAAGAAAACCAAGGCTGCACCGAAACGTGCCGCCAAGAAAGCCGCCCCCAAAAAGGCGGCTCGTAAGGCGCCCGCCCGTAAAAAGGCGACGCGCAAGAAGACCGCCCGCAAAGCGACCGCGCGCAAGAAAACCACTCGCCGCAAGGCAGCGAAGCGCCCGGCCCGCAAGACGGCAAAACGCAAAACGGCGAAACGCAAAACGGCAAAGCGCACCACCGCAAAGCGCAAAACCGCGAAGCGCAAAACCGCAAAACGCGCGACCCGAAAGGTAGCTCGCAAAGTGAGCAAACCGCGCGCACGGAAAGCGACAGCACGCCGGAAGAAGGCAGCCGCCTAAGTCCGGCGTTTTTGTTTTCCGAGGAAACGAGCCGCCCCCCGCGGCTCGTTTTTTTTTCTGCGGAGCGACGGCGAGGGCGGGTGCGACGCACGCGGCGAAGAGGGCAGGCGTGCCGCTGATCGTAACGCGCGACCTCCGCAAAGTCTTCCGAAGCGCGAAGCGCTTCCCGGGAGCGCTCGGCGCGCTGCGCGGGCTTTTCTCCCCGGTCTACGAGGATCGCGTCGCCGTCGCCGGAGTCTCGATGGAGATCGAACGCGGCGAACTCGTCGGTTATATCGGCCCCAACGGCGCGGGGAAATCGACCACTATCAAAATGCTCACGGGCATTCTCGTTCCCAGCAGCGGCGAGATCGAAGTGGCGGGAGTCGTTCCCCACCGTAAGCGCCGGGAGAACGCACGGAATATCGGGGTGGTCTTCGGACAGCGCACGCAGCTCTATTGGGATCTACCGCTCGTCGATTCTTTCGAGCTGCTCCGCGCGATCTACGGCATCCCCATCCAACGCTATCGGCGCTCGCTCGATGCCTTTATCGAGTTGCTCGAGATGGGCGAATTTCTCCATACGCCGGTCCGCCAGCTCTCGCTGGGCCAGCGCATGCGCGGCGACTTCGCCGCGGCGATGCTGCACGAGCCGCCGATTCTCTATCTCGACGAACCGACGATCGGGCTCGACGTGGTGGCGAAAGAAGCGATCCGCACCTTCGTCGAACGCATCAATCGCGAACAGGCGACGACCGTCATCCTCACCACGCACGATCTCGCCGACGTCGAGCGCCTTTGCCGCAGAATCGTCCTCATCGATCGCGGACGCATCATCTTCGACGGCCCGATCGACCGGATAAAGAATGAATACGGGCGCGAACGCACGCTCGTGGTGCGGTTCACCGAGCCGACTCCGGCGCCGGCGATTCCCGGTGCCCGCCTCGAAGGCAGCGACGGCATCTCGGCGCGCTTCGTTTTCGACCGCTCGTCCCAGCGCGCCGATCGCCTGGTTCGCGAAGTCAGCGAGCGCTATAGCGTCGAGGATATCGCCATCGAAGAGCCCGAACTCGAAGGGATCATTCGACACATTTACACGCAGGGTTACGCAGGGGAGGAACGCAGCGCATGATTTTTAGTAGCGGCGGAGGGAAGCCGAAGATCCATTCCAGCGCCTACGTAGCGCCGAGCGCCGTACTCTCGGGTGAAGTCGTCGTCGGCCCCGATTGCGCGATCCTTCACGGCGCGGTCATCACCGCCGAGGGAGCGCCGTTGGAGATCGGCGCGCGAAGCGTCATCATGGAGAACGCGGTCATCAAAAGCAGCGGTGGGAAAGTGCTGCAATTTCCGACGCAGATCGGTAAGGATTGCATCGTCGGCCCCGGTGCCTACGTCGTCGGCGCGCGAATCGACGATGGATGTTTCGTCGCATCGGGGGCGCGCGTTTTCAATGGGGCACATATGGAGAGCGGAAGCGGCGTCGCGCTCGGTGGGATCGTTCATGTGAACGCGCGGCTCGCTCGCGGAGCGAATGTCCCGATGCAGCATATCGCAGCTGGGAATCCGGCGGCGATCTTCGGGCCGGAGAAAGCCGCCGAACTCGCCGAGCGACTCGATTTTTTCGAGAGCGTCTTTAATGTCGAAGCCGGTTCCTCCGCGCACGCCAAGGCCGCGGCCGCATACTCGCGATTTCTGCGAAGGTTCCACGCAACCGACGCACGCATCGACGGGGAACGGAGCACCAAGCCGGTGGCGCGACGGGTCGGCGAAGAACCGCCGCAACAGCAGGTTGCCGATGTCGGCGGTGTCGTCGATGCGATGATGCTCGAGCTTCAGGAAATGGAGCATCGTCGTAAAGAAGCGACGAAAAAACGCCCTCCCTCGTGAGCGCGCTCGCCCCGTATATCGAGTACGCGCGCAAAGCATTCGCGCGCGAGGCGACCTATCGCATCGAACTGCTCGCCGAGGTCGGTTCCTTGGTGCTGCGGGTCTATCTCTTGCGGTCGCTGTGGACGGCACTCTACGCACGCAACGTCGCGCCGATGGGCCTGCCGCTGCATTCGATGATTACGTATGCGACCGTAGCGATGTTGATGTCGTTGGTTCTCGAGGTCGACGGCACGCGCGTCATCCGCGAGAAATTGCGCGAAGGCGGTATCGCGCTCGACCTCATGAAACCGATCGTCGTTCCGTTTGCGTATTTTAGCGACGGGTTCGGCCAAACGCTCGTACATGCGTTGGCAATCGTTCCGTCGCTGTTGTTCTCGCTGCTCTTGGTGCATATCGACGTCCCGTCGGCCGCGACGCTCGCGGTCTTCCTTCTCTCGTTCGCGTTAGGATACGGCGTCAACTTTTTCGTAAACTTCCTCTTGAACGGGGTCGCATTCTGGACGCTCGAGACCTTCGGGCTCCAGCTCATCGTGCGTTGGATCTCCGATCTCCTCAGCGGACAGATCCTTCCGCTTGCATTTTTCCCGGGTTGGCTCGGCCGCGCGGTCTTTGCGCTCCCGTTCGCAGCGATCTACTCGACGCCACTGCTGCTCTACATCGGCATCATCCCGCCCCGGCAATGGGCAACCGCGCTCGCCGTTCAAGCCGCGTGGCTCGCCGCAACCGCCGCCGCTTCCTATCTTCTCTGGCGAGCCGCCGCCCGGCGCGTCGTCGTTCAGGGGGGCTAGTGCTCGCCGCTTACCTGCAGTATTGGAGAATCAATCTCCTGACGATGGCCGAGTACCGCGCGGATTTCTTCATGTGGCTCGGCTTCACGATCGTGTACCATGGTACGGCGCTCGCCGCGCTCGCCGTGACGATGATGCGGTTCCCGTCGATGAACGGCTGGAGCCTGCGCGAAATGTTCTTTCTCTACGCACTCTGGATGGCGGCGCACGAACTCCATAACGCACTCTTCTTTAACGTCGTGTCGGTTCCGGAATATATTCGCGAAGGGCGATTCGACCGCTTCTTCGTCCGACCGTTCGACGCGCTCTTCCAAGTGCTCACCGTTCCCTCGCGCACCTTTCCCGACGGGTTCATCCTCGGCGTCATCACTCTCGCGATCGCGACCGGCGTTGCCGGAATTCAGCTATCGGTACAAACGGTGCTCGTCATCGCGGCGGTCGTTTGCGGCGGAGCCGGCATCGATCTCGGCATCTCGCTCTTCGTCGCATCGCTTTCGTTCTGGCTGATCCGGGTCGATACGTTGCGCTGGGCGGTGATGTCGCTCGAGCAGGATTTTACGCGCTATCCGATCAGCATTTATACGCGCGCGGTGCGGATCGTGCTCGCCTACATACTGCCGTTTGCATTCATGAACTACTTCCCGGCGAGCTATCTCCTCGGGAAGCACGATGCGGCGTTCGGGCTCTCTCCCGAGGTCGGGCTCCTAACGCCGCTCGTCGGCCTCCTCTGGAGCGGAATCTCCTACGTTGTATGGAGAATCGGGCTCAACCGCTACCAGGGTACGGGATCTTAGGTTGCGCGCGGTTCCAGCGTCACGCGCGTCATGACGTCGCCGCGACGAATGGCATCGAGGGTTTCGAAACCGTCGATCAATTGCCCGAACACGGTATACTGCCCGTCGAGAAAACGCGCGTCGTCCAAGCAGATGTAGAACTGCGAGCCTGCGGAATCGGGATGCGAGGAGCGCGCCATCGCGAGCGTCCCGCGCACGTGCGGAAGCGCGCTAAACTCCGCCTTGAGGCGATATCCGGGGCCGCCGGTTCCGTCGCCGTCGGGGCAGCCGCCTTGAATGACGAAGCCCGGCTCGACGCGATGGAAGTTGAGTCCGTCGTAAAAGCCCGCTTGCACGAGTTTCACGAATGCTGCGGCATGTTGCGGTGCCGCCTCCGAATTGAGCGAAAGCAGCATGTCGCCTTTCGGCGTTTCGATCCGAACGACGTGCGTGCGTGCCGTTTCAAGAAGCGCTTCGCGCTCCTCCGGCTGCGGTGGTGTGGCCATCGATATTCCCCCCTGGACGGCTCGTGTAACGTACGGCGTTTCGATGACCCGATACCCGAAGGCCTCCGCCGCGGCAAGTACCGAGAGCTTTTCTTGTCGAGAAAGGCGTTTGAAACGGGCCTCCGTCGACCGCGCGCTCGTAGCGGAATCAGCCTGCCACCAAGCATGCAAGCGAATCGGCATCCCCCGGCGCGTCGCCTTCGCGCCGCGGCCGCGAACGTGGGCGCGCACCCGCCGTGCGAGGTCGTTCGTCCAGCCGGTATAGAGCGCGCCGTCGGCACATTCCAGCACGTAGACGACCGGCGTTCCGCGCTGCGGGATTTGTCGCAGCGAGGTGCAAGTCTGGGGTATGCTTGCACGTTCGATCGCCTTCGCCGCCGTCGTTGCCCTCACGACGACCGCCGCCTCAACCCCCTCCGCACGCCCCGATCCACGCATTCTCGCTATGGTGCGTGCCGTCTCGGCGAGCCACCTGCGCGCGATCGACGAGAAACTCGTCGGTTTCCGCACGCGCAACGATTTCTCGGAGATTCATTCCACGAAAACGCAAGGCGTCTTCGCCGCGCGGAATTGGCTCGTGGCGCAATTTCAGAAAATCGCGGCGACGAGCGGCGGCCGGATGACCGTGCGACTCGATACCTACGTGCAACCGAAAATGAAGTTCACGCCGCGCGCCGTTACCGAATCCAGCGTGATCGCCACGCTTCGCGGCAGCGAGCCCGGGCGGATCTACGTCATGTCGAGCCATTACGACGATTGCAATGGAGATTGCACCGACGGCCTCGGCGTCGCTCCGGGGGCCGACGACAACGCATCGGGGACCTCGGCCGTTCTCGAAGCCGCTCGCGTGATGGCGGCAACCCACTTCCGCGGGACGATTATCTTCGCTTGTTTCGACGGTGAAGAGCTCGGGCTCTGGGGCTCGGCGCACTTTGCAAAAGAGATGGCGGCCAAGCACGCGCCGATTCTTGCCGACCTCAATAACGATATCGTCGGCAACTCCAAAACGCACAGCGGCCGCAGCGTCTTCCACACGCTGCGCATCTTTAGCGAGGCGCTCCCGGTGGGCGCGAAACGCAGACTCGTCAATCTGCTCGGCACCGAGAACGATTCTCCGTCGCGCGAACTCGCTCGCTTTATCGTCTCGACCGATAAGCTCTATCTGCCGCAGCTCCACATCCAAGAGATCTTCCGCGCCGACCGCTTTTTACGCGGCGGCGACCAGGAGTCGTTTCAAGCAGCGGGATATCCGGCGATTCGCTTCACCGAAGCGAGCGAAGTATTCGAACACCAACACCAAAATGTGCGCGTGCAGAACGGCGTTCAGTACGGTGACCTGCCGCAATACATCGATCCGCGCTATCTCGCGCAATCGACGCGCGCCAACGTCGCGGCGCTTGCGACCCTCGCGCTCGGCCCTGCCGCACCGACGCACGTACATATCGTGCTCGCGCATCTCGGTTACACGACGACGCTGCGGTGGCGCCGCGCCGCCGATGCATCCGGCTACGAAGTGCTCTGGCGCAAAACCGACGCAGCGACCTGGCAGCACGTGCGCGCGGTCGGTGACGTCACCACCGTGACGCTTCCCATCAGCTACGACGACGATCTCTTCGCCGTCCGCAGCGTCGATGCC
>JAJYRI010000102.1 GCA_021794175.1 bacterium | reverse complement strand
CGAACTGCATCATGTGTGCGACATGCTACTCGCTCTGCCCGGTCGTTAGCGTCGACCCGGCCTTTGCCGGCCCCGCCGCCATCGCCTACGCCTACCGCTTCATCGAAGATGTCCGCGACGGTCAACGAAAAGAGCGCATCGCGCAGATCAGCGAAGATTACCTCTGGCTCTGCGCGCATTGCTACGCATGCTCGTATTGTCCGAAGCACGTCGACCCGAACGATCGCATCATCGACGTCAAGCGCGCGGCGATCAAGGACCGCGTCATGATGAACGAACGCGGCCCGCGCCACGCCCTCGTCGTTGCAAAGACGATCAAGCAGACCGGCATGCTCGCCGAGACCGAGGTCATTCAGGGCACCGTCGGTCGCTTTAACATTCGCGGCTTACTCAAGGTCGCTCCGTTGGGAGCGCGTATGGCGCTCAAGGGCAAACTTCCGCCTCCATTCCTGAAGCCCGTACCGAAGGTCGATGAAATTCGCACTATCTTTGATGCATTGGAGGCACCGGTCCGATAATGTCCAGCACGCTTCTTCCCGAAGAGCGGGCGCTCGACGCGCACGTTCGCACCAACTCCTCCAAGAGCAAACGCTACGGATTCTTCCCCGGCTGCGTTGCCAAAGAATCCTGTAAAGAGCTCTTTAACTCGACGATGCTCCTCGCCGATAAACTCGGCATCGAGCTCGTCGAACTCACTGCCGCGTCGTGCTGCGGAGCCTCGGTGCTCAACGACACCAACCGCGATGTCGCGCGCGTCCTCAACGCGCGTACCTACGCCCAAGCGGAGGCTCTCGGTCTCGACGACGTCATCACGATCTGCTCGACGTGCACCGGGCACATGCGAGCGGCGAACAAAGAGCTGCGCGAGAGCGAAGAGCATATGGCGCAAGCCAATGCGATCCTCGGAAAGTTCGGAGCGAATTATAAAGGCGGCGTCACCGTCCGCCATCTGCTCTGGCTCTTGATCGACGACATCGGGCTCGACAAGCTTCAATCGATGGTCGTACGTCCGCTCAACGGACTCAAAGTCGCTCCCTTCTACGGCTGCCATATCATTCGCCCGGAGTCGGTGAACGGCTGGGAATCGGCACGCCACCCGCATTCGCTCGAAGACGTCATCGTCGCACTCGGCGGCGAGGCGGTCGATTACGCCGGAAAGACGCGCTGCTGCGGCTTCCACGTGCAGTTGGAAAAAGACGGTATCGCTTCATCGATGGTCGGCCAGAACATGCGTATGGCCAAAGACAACGGCGCCGAGGCGGTCATCACGCCCTGCCCGCTCTGTCACCTCGCGCTCGACGGCTACCAGGCCGATGCGGCGGCACGCTGGGGGCGCACCGATCTCCCGGTCTTCCACTTACCGCAACTCGTAGCATATGCGCTCGGTGTCTCGCCGGAGAAACTGGGGCTCAACAAGCATCTCATCGACCCCCGCGAGGTGATGGTCTCGCGCGATCTGATTAACTAAGCGATCGAGGCTGAAATGGAAAGCCGCTCTCGGCATCCCGCCGAAGAGCGGCTTTTGCTTTGCGTCGATTGTAGCGTTTCGCGTTCTCGTGAACGCCCGCCGGGCGAAGGTTCGTCGGCGGACCGAGTCGCGGAACGAGGGCCGCGATTCTGCGGCGTCGTTTTCTGGACATACGATACCTCCACCACGATTCTATCATGAAGGTCGATCGAGGTGGCCGACGACCTCGCCCGGGCGAACCGGGGGCGCGCGAGTTTTGTCGAACTACCCGCCATGGTCATCGCACACGATATCACCGCATTCCCCGCAATCGACAGCGCCCTCGCCGAATTACAAGCCGGATCGCAGCGCTGGGCCCGCCTTCCCGTGATGGCAAAGGTGGCGTTGCTGCGCGACTGCCGCGACGGGGTCTATGCCGTCCGCGAACGCTGGGCGCAGGCGGCGATCGACGCGAAGGGGCTCCGTGGAACCGGCCTTGAGGGTGAAGAGTGGATCAGCGGGCCCTGGGCGCTGCTCTACGCGCTCAATCGCTATATAGCGACCTTGGAAGGCATCGCCGCGAGCGGCTCTCCGCCGCTGCCGCCGAGCCGCATCCGCGTCGGAGACGCCGGTCGGAGCGTCGCACAGGTCTTCCCCAACGGTCCCTACGACCGTCTGCTCCTCAACGGCATCAGCGCCGAGGTCTGGATGGAGCCGGGGCTCTCGCTCGCCGAGGTTCCCGCGACGATGGCGACCTGGTACCGAGAGCGCGATCCGCAGCCGCGGGTCGCCCTCGTCCTCGGCGCCGGCAACATCGCCGCGATCCCACCGCTCGACGTGCTCTATAAACTGCTCGCCGACGGCGCCGTCTGCATGCTGAAGATGAATCCCGTCAACGATTACCTCGGTCCGATCTTCGAGCGCGCCTTAGCGCCGCTGGTCGATGAAGGCTATCTCCGCTTTGCCTACGGTGGCCCCGAGGTGGGGCAGTATCTCTGTGCCTCCGCCGCCGTCGACGAGATTCACATCACCGGTAGCGATGCGACGCACGACGCGATCGTCTTCGGTCTCGGCGAGGATGGTGCGGCGCGCAAACGCGCCGGCGAGCCGATCCTCAAGAAACCGATCACCAGCGAATTGGGGAACGTCAGCCCGACGATCGTCTTTCCCGGCGATTGGAGCGAAGCCGATTTTCGCTTCCAAGCCGAAAATATCGTCACGCAGAAACTGCATAACAACGGCTTCAACTGTATCGCCGCTCAAGTTTTGATTCTTCCGCAAGAATGGACCGGCACGCCGCGGCTGATCGCCGCGATCGAAGAGGTGCTCCGCACGCTTCCCGACCGGCCCGCCTATTATCCCGGCGCCGCAAGCCGCTGCGAACGGCTCTCGCAGGTCGGCGAGAGCGTCGCGCTCGGACGTACGAGCGATGGGTACACGGCGCGGACGATCCGCCACGCAGATTTTAGCGATCGGACCGATCCGGCATTCGCCGTCGAAGCGTTCTCCAGTTTCCTTGCCTACGTCACGATTCCGGGTGAGGTGGAGCGCTATTCCCTCGACGCGGTGGCGTTCGCAAACGATCGCCTGCGCGGCACGCTCGGAGCGAACATTATCGTTCATCCTCGAAGCGAGCGCGAACACGCGCGCACGGTCGAGCGCGCCGTCGCCGATCTTCGCTACGGTTGCATTGCGATCAATGCATGGACCGGTGTCGGGTTTTTACTGACCGAGACGACCTGGGGTGCCTTCCCGGGGCACTCGCTCGCCGAGGTCGGCAGCGGCATCGGCGTCGTCCACAACAGCTTTCTCTTTTCGCGCGCGGAAAAGAGCGTCATCCGCGCGCCCTTTGCGCCGTTTCCACGCAGTCTCTTCGGCTTCGGCGGAACGCTCTTACCGAAGCCGCCATGGTTTGTGACGAACAAAACCGGCGCGAGCATCGGCCCGGCGCTCTGCGACTTCGAATACCGCCCTTCGCCGCTCGCCGCGCTCCGCGTCGCGCTCTTAGCGATGCGCGGTTAAGGGAACTCCCGCCGCGCGCAGCATGCGCAGCACCGGTGCGTGCGGCAGAGCGTAGACCGTAATACCCCGACGCCCGACCATCGTCGACGACGACCAGAGCGCATCGTCGATCGAGGCCTCCACCGCATCGCTCGTCGCGCGGTAGAGCGTGTCGAGCACGCGATCGCTCTCGACGGTCGCAATGCGCGGTGCATGCACGCGAAAATCACCCGTGCGCCGATACACGTAGCGGGTCGAAAAGGCAATGAAGAGATCGCCGCTACCGACCGAGGAGATCAATCCCGTGCGAGCCATACCCATCCCGGCGCGGAGCGCGAGCGCGCGCAACTGCCGGTTGTCCAAGGGAGCATCGGTCGCGATAACGATGATGATACTCCCCGAGCTCATCCGTCCGTGCAACGCCAACGGTTGCGGGAACTTCGGTAGATAGAGATGCTGTAGTGCGCGCCCCACCGGTACACCCATGATCTTCAAGTGCGCGTGCGACATTCCGGTATTATCGTTGACGAGCACTCCGACGCGGTAGCCGCCCATCGAAGCCGGAAGCACGCGCGATGCCGAACCGATCCCGGCTTTGAATCCGAAGGCTTTCATTCCGGTTCCCGCACCGACGCTACCACGCTGAAATTGGCCGGTATGAGCGCGATCGAGTAGGGCCACGACATCGCTCGGCGTGACCGCACGCGCCTGAATATCGTTGAGCAATTGGTCGTCGCATTCAGCGACGACGGGAAGCGGAACGTCATCGGTAATGCCGAGCTGCGGATGCTTCGCGATCATCCAACTCACCACGCCGTCGTCGGCGAGTCCGATGTCGAGCGTATCGGTCAGCACGATCGGTTCCTCGAGGTACCCCGACTCGTCGATCCAATGCGTTCCGGTCATCTCGCCATTGCCGTTGAACCGCAGAAAAGCGGCTGCGACCTTTCGCTCCCACGGATCGCCGTCGGGTAAAATCGCCGTCGCGCCGGTGCGAATCGAACTCCCCCGTTCGAGCGTGAGGTTCGCGACGCGCACGCCGGCGACGTCGGTGATGGCGTCGAGCGGGCCTGCGGGCAACGATCCGACGTGGAAGGGAAGCGCAGCGGCGGCGGGCGCGGCCAGTAGCACCGCGAGGGCTGCAGCCAATGCAATCGTACGAGCTCTCATACCGATTCCTGCGACTTCGCCCCCCCGCCGGCCTGCAGGCTCGTTCGCAAAACCCGAGAAATGGACGCAAGAGATCCATCAACGCAGGGGGTACCAGCCATTCTCACCGTATCGGAACGCCTCAAAGGGAAAACCCAGTACGACAACCTCACGGCCGCCGAGCTCGTCGAGCATATCGTTCGTCGCGGCGAGGGTGTTCTTGGCCGAGACGGGCAAGCGATCGTCGATACGCGCCCCCATACCGGGCGTTCCCCGAAGGACAAATTCTTCGTCCGCGAACCCGAGAGCGAACGGCATATCGACTGGGGCGATACGAACCAGCAAATCGAGCCCGAACTTTTCGATGCACTCTTCGATCGCGTCGAAGCATTTCTCGCCGAACGGGATCTCTATAGCCTCGACTGCTATGTCGGCGCCGACGAGCGCTATCGCGTTCCGGTCCGCGTCTATACCGAATTCGCCTGGCACGGCCTCTTCGCGCGCCACCTCTTCATCACGCCGGAATCCCCGGATCCCGGCTTCGTTCCGGAGTTTACTGTGGTCGACGCGGCGACGTTCGAGGCCGATCCGAAACGCGACGGCACGCGTAGCAGCACGTTCGTGCTCGTTAACTTTCAGCGCCGCATCATTCTTATCGGTGGGACGAAATATGCCGGCGAGATCAAAAAATCGATCTTCACGGTCATGAACTACTTGTTGCCGTTACGTTCGACGCTCCCGATGCACTGTTCGGCAAACGTCGGGCGCGATGGCGATACGGCGATCTTCTTCGGCCTCTCCGGCACGGGCAAGACGACCCTCTCCTCCGACCCCAATCGTCCGCTCATCGGCGATGACGAACACGGCTGGTCGAACGACGGCGTCTTTAATTTCGAAGGCGGCTGTTACGCAAAGGTCATCCGTCTCTCGGCGAGTGCCGAACCGGAGATCTGGGCGGCGACGAACCGCTTTGCCACGGTCTTAGAGAACGTCGTCTATGACGACGTGACGCGCGCGCTCGACGTCGACTCGGAGGAAAAAACCGAGAACACACGGGCCGCCTATCCGCTGGAATATATTCCGAATATCGTTCCGGGTAGCAAAGGCGGCCATCCGAAGACGATCGTTATGCTCACTGCCGATGCCTTCGGCGTCTTACCGCCGATCAGCATGTTGAGCCCCGACCAAGCAATGTACCATTTTCTCTCCGGATACACGGCAAAGATCGCCGGTACCGAGCGCGGCGTCACCGAACCGAGCGCGACCTTTTCGACCTGTTTCGGCGCGCCGTTTATGGTTCATCGCCCGACGGTCTACGCTCGGCTTCTCGGCGAAAAAATCGCGCGGCACGAGGTTCGCTGCTGGCTGGTCAATACGGGATGGAGCGGCGGCGCCTACGGCGTCGGCAAACGCATGGCGATCGCCCACACGCGCGCGATGGTCAATGCGGCGATCGAAGGGCGCATCCCCGAACGCTTCTCCCGCGAACCATTCTTCGGTCTCCACATCCCGCACGAAGTGCCCGGGGTTCCGACCGAGGTGCTCGATCCCCGCAACGCTTGGAGCGATAAGGCCGCATACGATCTGCAAGCCGGCTACCTTGCGAAACTTTTCGAAGAGAACTTCAAACGCTTTGAGGCACATGCCTCACCGGGAGTGCTCGCGTCGGCAATTCGCGCACCGCGTTAACGGATTTTTCATCGAACGCTCATCGAACGCTCATCCTTTCCTCGGCCGCTCTCCAGGAAAACGACCTACGATTGCGTCATGAAATCCCTAACGTTCAAAGGCGCACTCGGCGCCGCTATCATCGCCGGCATTGCATTCGCCGGTATCGGCATCTCGAATGCCGCTCAGAGCCCAGCGGGCTACCACCACGGGCACCATCGGCCGCCGATCGCTCGGGCGATGCGAGCCGCACACCTGACGCGCGCACAGCATCTGCAAATTCGCAAAATCCGTCAAGAATTTCGCAGCACGCTCACCCCGGGAACGCGTCCGTCGCGCTCGCAAATGAAAGCGCTGCGCCAACGCATCATGGCGGTTTTGACGCCGCAGCAACGCACCGCCGTCCAGCAACGCCTCGCGCAGATCCGCGCCGCGCATCGCTCGGCGAACGCTCCGCGCCCCGCCGCGACACCGTAACCTCAAGCGCGGCGCTCGGCGGAGTACGCGAGACTAGAGTCTCAGCACGCCGTCGGCGCCGATCTGCAGCGCCTCGGCAAAGCGAGCCAGCGTGAGGAACGTCGCGGTCGCCGAGACCGCAAAACTCCGCTCTCGCCCACGGAGGATCGCCACGACATCCATGCCGGCAGCGCGCCCGGCATGGATGCCTTGCGGTGAATCCTCGACGACCAGGCAACGCTCCGGTTGAAGTTCGAATCGCTTCGCCGCGGCGAGATATCCATCGGGGGCCGGCTTATTCGCCGCAACATCGTCGGCGCACACGAGCACCTCGAACTCCGGCAGCGCGGCATGGCGCAGGAGGCCGACCGCGAGCGCTCGACTGCACGAGGTGACCAAAGCGTACCTCTGCCCCTGAAGGCAGCCTAACAACTCCGCCGCGCCGTCGATCGCCCGGCCCGCGTCATCGACCAGCGTGCCGAAGAGATCGAAGAGTATCGCCTCGTATTCCATGCATCTCCTCCGTTCGCGACCGGTGACGGAGATTCGTGCCTACGCGATGCAGCAAGCATCGGTCACGGCAGCGGGAGCGAGCATAGCGAAGAGCCCGTCGGCGTAAGGCCGACGAGCTCTTCGTTTTTATAATCTGGCACCGTCCTACTTTCGAGGGACCCTGCGGTCCGACTATCATCGGCGCTGGCGGGCTTAACTGCCGTGTTCGGGATGGGAACGGGTGGGACCCCGCCGC
>JAJYRI010000101.1 GCA_021794175.1 bacterium | reverse complement strand
TTTAATGCGTCGCACCCACCGGCGAGAGTTCGGCCCGCACCGCACGCCGATCCGCCCGTCGCTCGAGCGCGCCCATCCAGGTGTTGTAGATCATCGGAACGAGGAAGAGCGTGAGCACCAGCGACGAGAGCAACCCGCCGATTATGACGGTGCCCATCGCTTGGCGCCACTCTGCCCCCTCGGCGAACCCGAGTGCGAGCGGCAACATTCCGAAGATCATCGCCGCGGTCGTCATAAGAATCGGGCGGAAGCGCGTTGCGGCGGCTTCGAGAACCGCCTCGCGTACGCGCATACCGCGCTTGCAGAGCGTATTCGAGTAGTCGACCAACAGGATGCCGTTCTTCGCGACCAACCCGAAGAGCATCACGATTCCGAGCATCGAAATAATATTCAGCGATTGGCCGAGCTCGCCGGGTAGATGCCCCATGAATGCCAGCAACATCAGCGCGCCGACGATAGCGACCGGGACCGAGAACATCACGATGAGCGGTTCGAGCAGGTTGCCGTAAAGAATCACCATCAGAAGGTACACGAGCCCGAACGAGGTCAACAAGGCGATTCCCATATTTACCAGCGTTTCGGAGAGAAACTGCGTGTCCCCCTGTGCCTTGAGGTGCACGCCGGCCGGCAAGAAGCCGGGCTCGCGCAACTTCTTTTCCAGCGGCGCGACGACGGCACCGAGCGCATAACCGGGTAACACGTCACCCAAAACGTTGACGACGCGTTGCCGGTCGTAGCGTTCGATCTTCGTCGGCGCTTTCTCCCAACGGAAGCGCGCCACGTCACCGAGCGGAACCAGCGTCCCATCGGAGGCGCGGACCTTCACGTTCTGCAATTCCGCGAGCGTACTCCGGTCGGCCTTTGGAAACTGCACGTACACGTCGATGAGTCCGTTGGGCGTTCGCACGCGCGTCGCCACCGCACCGGCGATCGCGATGCGCGCCGCATCGGCGGCCGCGGCGGGCGAGACGCCGAGCAAAATCGCCTTACCGCGCTCGATCGCGACGCGCAGTTCGGGTGCCGCGACCTCGGCGGAGGTCTGCACGTTGACCGAACCCTTCGTCTGCCGCAAAACGTTCGCGACCTTTTCAGCGGCGGCGTCGATCTCGTTGTCGGGGCCCTGCACCGCATAGAATATCGGCTGGCCGCTCCCACCCCCCGTATCCCCGGCGACTTGGAAATCTCCGCCGGGGGCGAGCGCGGCGAAAGCACGGATCTTTGCGATCGTCGCATTGGTGGCGCCACGATCGGCGGCATGCATATTCGCATCGAGTTGCGCGTAATTGCCGCCGGTGAGCGACCCCCATCCCGAAGGCATTCTCCCCACCGTCGAACTCACTGATTTCACGCCCGGAAGTTTCAGGATCGCCCGCTCGATCGCATCGACACCCTTCGCCGTCACACCGATCGGTGTTCCCGGGGTATACGCCAGCGTCATGCGGATGTGCCCGGTCTGCTCCGCGGGAACGAAATCGAAGTTGATCCCGCCGAGCGCCGTCATCGCCACCGCAAGCACCGGCGGCAGAATCAGCGTCGCCATAGCCGTCGGGCGATGCGTACCGAGCGAAGCGATTCCTCGCAGCCACGGGCGTAGGGCAGGGCGTCGGCGGAGAACCGCTGCCACGCCGTAGGTCAGCAGCGTTCCGAGCACGATGACGCCATCTATTCCGATCGCATTTTTACCGCTGCCGATCAAGGCGAGCGCATTCACCAGCAGCACCGCGCATACGAATGCAACGAAGCTGCCGTGACGCAACGCGGCCGGGAGCAACTTCGTTCGGTAGAGATCGAGCACTGCCCCATAGCGGTGTACGAAAAGGTTGAGCAACAACAGCGCCAAGGCAAAGACCCCGAACACGTTAAGGATCGTGGCGTGAAACAACGCTCCGGAGGCGAACAACGCGACGGCTGCAATAAAGACCGAGAGATGCGCGCGACGCGTATCTAACGCCGCCAGCCATCGCGGCGGCTCCTTTTCAATTTTCTTAACGCTCCAGAACGCCGCCAGCATCGGTGTAAGCGTGAACGATACCAGCAGCGAGAAAAGCGTCGCGATTACGACGACCGCCGCATATTCTTTGAGATACGCGCCGACGATGCCGGGTAAAAACGCAATCGGCAGGAAGACGACGACGTCGACCATCGTGATCGCAATTGCCGCTCCGCCGATCTCCGTTCGTCCGTCGACGGCGGCGGCATGCGAATCCTTGCCCATCTCCCGATGGCGGGTAATATTTTCCAGGACGACGATGGAGTCGTCGACGAGAATCCCGATGATCAGCGCCAACCCCATCATCGACATGCTATCGATGTGGAAGCCGAACGCCTTCATCAGCACGAAGGTCGAGAGAATGGAGGTCGGGATCGAGATCATGACGACGGCCGCGTTGCGCCAGGCGTGGAGAAAGAGCATCATCACGATCGCCGTCAGCACGACGCCTTCGAACAGCGATTGCCAAACTCCGATCAGCGACTTCTGCGTGAAATCGGCCGGCGCATCGATTTCGTGGAAAGTCACCTGAGGAAACTGCTTCTCAATCTCTTTGATGTGCTCGCGCGCAACCTGCGTGGTCGTAATTTCGTCGGCGCCGATCGCACGCCCTAAACTCACGTAGAGTCGCGGTTGGCCGTTATAATGCGATATGGTACGCATTTCGATGTGTCCGTCGTCGACGGTCGCCACATCGCCGACGCGGAGATTCTTGCCGCTCGCGCCGGGAATGACGAGCGGAATACCGGCGATATCGCCGGCGTTATCGATCCCCGAACGGATCGAAACGGTCGCTTCGCGCGTAGGCTGTTCCAAGAGACCGCCGGGAAGATTCGCGTTATTCCCGGCAACGGCGTTAAAAACGTCGCCGAGTGTCGCGCCGAGGCCGTCGAGCGCAGCCGGGTTTGGACGCACGTTGAATTGCCGCGTCGCCAAGCCGTACACGTCGACGGTTTGAACGTTGGGAATCTCTTGCAGCATCGGCTCGATCTGATTCGTCGTTAAATCGGCGAGTTGCATCGGCGAAAGCGTCGAAGAGCTTAACGCGAGGTCGAGCAGCGGTTGTGAAGCTCCGTTCCGTTCGACCGACGGGGGATCCATATCTGCAGGCATATAGATACGCGCGGTGTCGACGCGGCGTTGAACGTCGATCGCTGCGATATCCAGATTGGTGCCGAGTTTGAAGCGCACTAAAACGACGGCGCTGCCTTCTTGCGTCGTCGCCGTCACTTGATCCATATTTTGCGTACCGACGAGCTGGTCTTCGATCGGTTTGACGACCAGTTTTTCCATCGTTTGCGGCGATGCGCCGGGATATCCGGCAGCGACGATCACCAGCGGGTAATCGGTTCCCGGGGGATTGGCGCTGCGCCCGATCTGCAGAAAGGCCACGATACCGGCGATTGCCAGCGCGACGAAGATCGCAGTGGTGACCATCGGTCTGGATATCGCAAATCGGGTCAACCACATACGCCTTCACTCCTTGCTTTCGCGAGCGCGCCCAAGCGCCTCGCTGCGTACTACGCCGGAATCGGGGCCGGAGTTTCAGTTTTGCGGGAGTGCCGGCCCCGAGCCGGAGAGGAGCGCGCGCCGTTCGACAAGCGCCTTCCGCAGAACCTCAAAATCCGCCTCGAATTCCGCGAAGCCCCCATCGCTCTCGACTTCCTCGGGGGTTAACGTGCTCGCGCGTTCGTAGAGTGCAGTCGCCGAGGTCGCGAGCCCCACGTCGAAAGCAACCAGACGGTGGAGCGTCGGCAATTCATCGCGGAGGCGCGACCAGATGGGGTCGGCACCCGGCACCTCGAGCGTGACGACCGACGATCCCGCGGCATCGAGCCGCGCGGTAAGATCGCGGAGCGCTTTCGCGCGCCGCAAGGCGTCGGCGGGCGGAAACGGTTGCTCGCGCGTCGCTACGGGAATGAAGCGCTCGCGATAGCGCGCTTCGAGCTTGCGAACGCAGGCCGCGGCATCGGCGAGTAGATTCGAGACGCGCTCGCGGACGAGCTGATCGTTCGCCCGCGCTTGGTTACGCGCGTCGTAGAAATTGAAGCCGAAGCCGCTGAGAGCGACCTGCGCGAGCGCGACCGACGGATCGTGCGAGGGCTGCGACGGATCGAGCAGCGCTCGCACGACGTTCTCCGACGGAATCGCCGGGTTCATTTTCCGGTAGCCGTCCCGGTGTCGGCATTACCGAGCGGCAGCACCGGCGCCGCGCCGATGGTGAACGGCTGTCCGATCGCCATATTCGGCGCGCTCGAAACGCCGCGCTCGGCCATGAGAATCGCCGCGTAATACCGCACCGCCTCCATCTCCGAGAGCCCGAAGGCCTTGAGCGAGATCAGCGCACGCATGCGTTCGTCGTTCGGCCGCACGAGCACCTTAACGGTATCGAGCGCGATGCCGTAACCGTCGAGAAATTCGCTCAAGTGCGTGCGCACCAGATCGGTGAGATCGTGAATTTTCTCGTTGACCTTTTCCAGCGGGGTCACCTGAATGAGCTGGTTGATCGCCTGTTCGACCACAGGGCCGGCATAATCGTTGATCTGATCGGTCAGCAGCGCGTGTCCGCGATACGGCATGTGTTGGACGAGTTTCAACGCCCCGTCTTTGGTGGGAACGTGAATGTAATAATCGACGTCGTAACTCATCTCCGCCATCTCCGCCGAGAGCGCGATCCCCGAGGAACGCACGACGAGTTTCGCACGGTTGATGTAGATCGCTTCGTACTGCCACGGGCTCTGCCCGCCGAAGAAGCCTTGCACGAACGAACCGACGAGCGGTTTATCTCCGGTGGTAATCGGATATTGCCCGGTCTCGTAGACGTTTAAAATTGCGCCGCGCGATTTCAACACGCAAAAGTGATTGCTCTCAACGGTGAGCAACGAACCGCTCACGATGCTTGAGGAGGGGTAATGATAGATGAGGACCTCGGGGCCCATCACCTCTTGACCGTTGTTGTCGAGGGTAGAGATAACGCTCATGATCGGCATTAGGTGGATTGTCCTTTACGGGCGATTGGTGAGAGCGGAGGAAGTGCCTCGCGTGCGACCGTTGCGCGGCGCGGGGCGAGCGGAGCGAGGGGTGCAAGCGGAGCGGGTGCGCCGCCAAAGGTGGCGCGAGCATTGCGTCGAGCCCGCGGTGCGGGCGGAGGCTCGTTCGAGGGGTAGGCGGGAGCGGCCGCCGGAGCGGCAGAGATCTCTTCGTCATCCTCGGCAGAGCGCGCCTCGGTCGCAACCGGCGAGGAGCCCGAGCGCGCGCGCCAAGCACCGCGCCCGCTCCGGCACGAGCGAGCGCTCCCTTTCTTCCCAAAGAAAAGCCACAGCAGCGCGATTGCGATGAGCGGAAGGTAATGCTCCACGGTATGCTTCTACCCCGACCGACGAACTTTGTTACGTCGCATCGCGGTCGAGTATGTGGAGGAAGGAGCCCTGCACCCTTCCGCGATGCATGCCCATCGACATCGAAGCGTTCGTCGCCGCGTCCGCGCCGGCGTTCGTTGCGAAGAGGGCCTCGGCCGTTGTTTCGCCGGCGACGTCGGCGAAATGAAACTCGTGTCCGCGAAAGCGCGTGCCCGCGCTTGCCAGGGGCGAATCGACGAGCGTACGTACCTCACGATAACCGAGGTGCAGGCGCGGGCGCGCAAACGAGAATTGCAGCGGAAGAAATCCGAGCATTGCGTGTTCGACTGCCGCGCGATCCGCAAGCGACTCGCCGAGCACCATGTACCCACCGCACTCACCGTAGATCGTCGCTCCGCGCGCACGCGCCGCTTCCATTCCGGCGCGAAAGTTGAGAGCGGCTTCGAGCCTGTCGGCATGCAGTTCGGGATAACCGCCGGGGAGATAGACCGCATCGGCATCGGCGTGCGGAGCTTCGTCGGCAAGCGGTGAGAACGTGGAGAGGCGCGCGCCCGCGCGGCGCCATCCTTCGGTGATATGCGCGTACGAGAACGCGAACGCAAGATCGTCGGCAATCGCGATATGCGAACCGAGCGGTGCGAGCGGGCTTTCCTGCGACGACACGAGATCCGGGAGCGGCGCGGCGAGCTCGATCAATGCGTCGAGGTCGAGTTGCGACGCACATGCAGTTGCAGCGCGTTCGATGAATCGCTCGAGCTCGCGATGCTCGCGTGCCTGAACCAGGCCGAGATGGCGCTCCGGAAGTGCGAGCTCGGCGTCGCGTGCAAGCGAACCCAGGCTGCGAATCCCGATCGCCTCCAACGACGGGACGATCGTCGCGGCGTGCCCGGCCGAACCGACGCGATTGAGGATCGCTCCGCAGACGCGTAGCGCCGGGTCGTAGCGCGCGAGGCCGAAGGCGACTGCCGCAGCCGTCGTTGCCTGCGCCGAAACATCGAGCACCAACACGATCGGCAGATCGAAAACCTTTGCGAGGTGAGCGCTCGATCCGACACCCTCGCGCGCGCCGTCGAAGAGCCCCATCACGCCCTCGATCAACACAATATCGCTCTCGGCGGCGACCGCAGCGAGCTCCGACCGGAGCGTCCGTTCGCGCATCCCCCAAAGATCGAGCGTCGCCGATCGCCGTCCACCGGCGACGGCATGAAAGGCCGGGTCGATAAAATCCGGGCCGACTTTCGCCGACCCGACGCGTAAGCCGCGGTTGCGCAACGCGCGAATGAGCCCCAGAGTCAGCGTCGTTTTTCCGCTGCCCGATGCAGCGGCAGCGAGAAGTAGCGCGCGTGCGTTCATCGGCAGAGGCTATAGCGCGAAGCGGACGCCCCCACCTCCAGCGGCGCGAAAAAGCTCCGCTCGGCGTTCGCTAGGTGTCCTGAGCCGCAAGTCGCGCAACATGATCCGACGAGGGATTTTTCGGCGGGGCGAGGCGCGAAGAGGGAGCAATGCCGTAGCATTGTGACCGATGAGCAACGCTGCACCCGCCGGAAAAGACCCGGCGGGCATGTGGGGAGACTTGCGGCTCAGGACACTAGCCTTCTTCTTCGATGCGTTCTCTCGCGAGCGTCGCGACCGCTGCTCCGCCCGAGAGCCTCGGTGCGATCGGTTTTCGCGGAACGCGGGAGCCGGCCAGGCCGTCATCTTCACCGTCATCGTCCGCGACCCGCGGTGGACGCGCCGAGCCAAAGCCGAGCCGTTCCCAAATTTTACCGAAAAACTTTCTCCACGAACGCTTGCTCATAGCAGCACTTTAGCACAAAAAAGAACTGCGAGGACAGCCCTTCAACGAACGCGCCGCGCAAGACCGGACTCGAACCATCGGGAGCACGAGTCCCGTAGCGACGCCGCCGTCGGCGCTGCAAAGTGGTGAAACTGGTGCGCAAGACTGGACTCGAACCAAGCAGTAGCAGCACCCCATTGAAGGTGCTCGTTGTTTTGCCGCTTTGCGGCGTCGAGGGCAAGGAGCCTAGGGACGAAGTGGTCATTGGGACCACGAGTCCCGTAGCGACGCCGCCGTCGGCGCTGCAAAGCGGTGAAACTGGTGCGCAAGACTGGACTCGAACCAGCACGAGATTGCTCCCGCTAGCCCCTCAAGCTAGTGCGTCTACCAATTCCGCCACTTGCGCACGAGGGCTACGCGACTATACGGCCTAGTGCATAC
>JAJYRI010000100.1 GCA_021794175.1 bacterium | reverse complement strand
GCGGGCGCAGTCGGACGCATCGCTCCGAATTATTACACGCAAGATGTTTGCGTTCCGCGCACGCGCCTTCCCGAGATGCTCGCGGCAGTCGACGATGCAGCAAAAAAGCACGGCATCGTCGTCGGGAACGTCTTCCACGCCGGCGACGGGAACCTCCATCCGCTCTTGCTCTACGATAAGCGCGACGCGCGGCAAGTCGCCGCGGTTATCGAGATCGGCAACCTCGTGTTAGCTCGCGCCGTCGAACTCGGCGGGACGATTAGCGGCGAGCACGGCGTGGGCATCGAAAAACGCAACGGCATGTCGATGGTCTATCGTACCGAAGATCTCGCCGCGATGGCATGCGTGCGCGACGTCTTCGATCCGCAGGCGCTGCTCAATCCCGAAAAAATCTTCCCGTCGGGAATCTCCTGCCGCGAGATGCGCGCATGAACGACGACACCGTCTCGGCCGCTCTTGCAGAAGCCTCGGCGCGTCGACGCTCGGTAGCGTTGCGTGGCGGCGACGTCTTCTGCGGCATGCATCGACGCGTCGTCGACGCCGACGAGATCGATCTACGTTCGCGGCGTGCGATTCTCGAATACGAACCGCGCGATCTTACCGTCGCCGTCGAATGCGGACTCACCGCCGCGCAGTTGGAGCAAACGCTGCGCGAACACCGCCAGTTTTTGCCGCTCGATGCGCCCGACGCACCGCAGGCGAGCGTCGGTGGCATTCTCGCAACGGGCTGGAGCGGACCGCGACGACACCGCTATGGCAGGCCACGCGATCTCTTCATCGGGAGCGGGTTCGCGCTCGCCGACGGTACGCTCGCACGCGCGGGCGGCATGGTGGTCAAGAACGTTGCGGGATACGATCTCAGCCGGCTCTTCGTTGGATCGATGGGAACGCTCGCGGTACTGCTGCGTGCGAACTTTAAAACGCTACCGCTCCCCGAATCGACGCGCATCTTTCTTGCCGCGTTACCGGCCGGAACGCGCGAGCGCGCATTCGCGCAGGTGCGCAATCTCCGACCCGAACCGTCGGCCGCCTGGTGGGTCGCCGGATACGAGCGCGAGATCGACGGCGAGCCCGGAGACGACGGGCGGATCGCGATTCTCCTCGAGTGCGACAACGCGCTGCTCGAACGCGCAACGCTGGATTGGCGCGCGGCACTCGGACGAGCGGGGATTCCCGAAACGCGGTTGCTCGATGCTGGCGCGCATGCCTCGTTTACGCGACTGCTCGACGCTCCCATGCGTCTGCCGGGGATTCATGCGCTCGCCTATCGTAGCCCGTCGCTGCCGACCCAAGCCCTCGCGCTCGCCGACAACCTCGCCGAGGTCGTCGATCGATTCGACATGCAGCGCGATCTGCTCGTCGACATCATGAACGGCGACGTCACGATCCGCGCCGTCGGCGACGCGGCGAGTTTTCAGCAGATGGCCGGCATGCTCGATGATGCGCTCCACGATCGCGCACCGCGCGCGCGAATTCTCGCCGGCGGCGGAGAAGCGCACGACCGTCTGGACTGCTTTGGTCTGCTTCCGAACGCACTTGCGCGAATGCGCGCGCTTAAAGAGCGTTTCGATCCGCACGGCATTCTCAACCCGGGAATCGCCTTTTTCGACGGTCGGCGCGCGTGAGGGTCAACGCCGAGATATTCGCAGCGACGCGCATCGTTCTCCAAAGCCCGGTTCGCCGTCGATTGCTTCTTCAGCGCCCGTTCATCGTCGGCGACCTCGCACGTTTCTTGGTGCAGGTCGTTCCGGCGGCGAAACGTTCGCTACGACGCATTCGCGAACGCGCCCGAGCGATTCCCGACCCGCTTCTGCGCAGAGAAGCGCTCGCGAGTATCGAGATGAAATCCTACCACGTTGCCGGCGCCGCAGTGCTGGCAACATTTTTGCCCCGGCCGTCGATGCATACCTACATCGAGATCGTCGCACCGCTGGAGAGCATCTACGACTATCTCGATAATCTCTGCGACCGCCATCCGTCGATTGCACCGGAGGCGTTCCCGACGCTCCATCAGGCGATCGCGGATGCCTGCGACCCGCAAGCAGCGCTCCGCGACTACTACGCCTGCGGACCTCGCGGCGAAGATGGCGGCTACCTGCGCGATCTCGTCCGCGACGTCCAGAACCGCCTGCGCCGCATCGACGGAATCGACGCGCTGGTTCCCTTTGCTCGGGAAGCCGCAGCGCTCTATGCGCGCATGCAGAGCACGGTTCACGGCGAAGGCGAGCGGCGCATCGAAGCATGCCGACGCTTGTTCGACGAACGGCGCGTTGCGTATCCGCATCTACGGTGGAATGAATTCATCGCTGCGACCGGCTCGCAATTTCAGGTCTACGCACCGCTCTTCGCTCTCCTCGCCGGCGGACCCGAACGCGTCGCTCCCGCCTACCATGCCTATTTTCCCAATATCGCCGCGGTTCACGTTTTGCTCGACTCATTTATCGACCGCGCGGAAGATCGGGAGCATGGCGATCTCAATCTCGTCGATGCCTCCGATGCACCCGAAGAGATCGTGGAGCGTCTCGCCGGGCTTGCCGCCGATGCCGACGCCGCGCTTCGTCGAATCGCCGATCCACGCGCGCATCGCTTTGCGTTGCGCATTATGACGCTCTTTTATCTTTCGCACCCGAAGATCGAACGCGAGGGCTATACCGTCGAAGCCGATGCCGTGCTCGAACGACTCGAACGATCGTTCGCCGTGCGTTAGGCTGCAACTCACCGTTCGCTCGCTGCGTTCCACGATTGATCGGAGGATAAAATGCGCGTACTTCTGCTCGGTGGAACCGGCTTCATCGGCAAGCATCTGCAAGCGGCCCTCCTCGCACGCGGGGATGAGGTAGTGCTCGCGAGCATGCGCGACCCGGCTGCGGCTGCACAGCGAGCTGCGGGCTGCGACGTGGTCGTCAATCTCGCCGGCGAACCGATCGCACAGCGCTGGAGCCCGGCGGTAAAAGCGCGGCTTGCCGAGAGCCGCATCGCGGCGACGAGCGCCTTTCTCTCCGCACTCGCGGGGCGGCAGCCTCGTCCACGCGCCTTCGTCGCAGCCTCGGCGATCGGCTTTTACGGGAGCAGTGAAACGGCGACGTTCGATGAAGAGAGCCCCGCCGGCAACGACTTTCTCGGCGCGCTCTGTGCCGAATGGGAGCGTAGCTCGCTCCACGCGCAGAGCCTCGGCATGCGCGTGAGCCTCATACGAACGGGTATCGTGCTCGGCGTCGACGGGGGAGCGCTGGCAAAACTGCTGCCGATCTTCAAGCTCGGGCTCGGAGGGGTTGTCGGAAGCGGGAAGCAGTGGTTTTCGTGGATTCATATCGAGGACCAAGTGGCGATCTACCTGGCCGCAATCGACGGTGCCGACGGAATCCTCAACGCAACGGCTCCCGAGCCGGTCACCAACGCTGAGTTCACCGCCGCGCTCGGCGCAGCACTCCACCGGCCCGCGCTCCTTCCGGTGCCCTCCTTCGCGCTGCACGTGCTGCTCGGCGAGGGAGCGACCGTCGTACTCGACGGACAACGGGTCCTGCCGACGCGAACGATCGCGCTTGGATATCGCTTCCGGCATCCGCATCTCGGCCAGGCGCTGCAAAGCCTGCTCGCACGCTAGCCCCGGAGAGTAACCCGCCCCCACCCGACGAGAATCCGATGCTTGACACGGCTGGGTACGATAAGAACGGATTCCTCGTTAGGTGAGGCGTCTGCACGTTGGAGAGGCCGCTACCCGGAAAGGTCGAGAGACCCCAATGGGTGACCAGGCACCGTCGAGTCAAGGCGGAGCTTAATGCGGAAGGGGCTCGACCCCACGGCATGCAGTGCTAAAGCTCAACGTCGGGGCTACGAGGCGCGCGAGCGTCGGTTTGCGTCGGTCGTTGTGCGGGGAACGTACGATGCCCGACTTTTTTACCGTCCGCCGAATGGAGCCTCCGACGCATGAACTCCAGCACGATCAAACAACTCGTGCCGCGACGCACCACGTGGCGTTCGGTGTTGATGTTTCTCTCCGTCGTCGGCCCGGGCATCATTACGGCGAATGCCGATAACGATGTCGGCGGCATCCTCACCTATTCGCAAGCCGGAGCGCAGTTCGGCTACTCGTTACTCTGGCTCCTCATCCCGATTACGCTCGCGCTCGTCGTAACCCAGGAGATGTGTGCCCGCATGGGCGCGGTTACCGGGAAGGGGCTCGCCGATCTCATCCGCGAGAACTTCGGCGTCCGCGTCACTTTTTACGTCCTGCTGCTCTTCGTTATTTGCGACCTAGGAAATACTGCAACCGAGTTCGCCGGCATCGCTTCGGTCGCTCCGATCTTCGCAACGTGGTTGCCCGGAGTCAACGTCGAGGCTCTCACCGTCGCAATGGTTTTAGGCGCGGCGGCGCTCGTCTTTATCACGGTCACGCGCGGGACCTATAAGATCGTCGAACGCATCTTCTTGGTTTTCTGCACCGTCTACATATCGTACGTCATCAGCGCGATCATCGTTCACCCGCAGTGGAAAGACGTCATCCATCAAACCTTCTTTCCGCACTTCTCCCACTCGACGGCGTATTTCGTGATGGTGGTCGCAATTATCGGCACCACGATTTCACCTTGGATGCAGTTCTACATACAGTCGGCGATCGTCGATAAGGGCGTACGGAAAGAGCAGTACGCGGCATCGCGCATCGACGTCGTCTCCGGGGCGCTCTTTACCGATATCATCGCCTTTTTCATCGTCGTTGCTTGCGCCGCTACGATCTACGTCCACAACATCGGCAACGCCCATCCGATCGTCGTCAACGCGGTCGGCGACGTTGCGATTGCCCTTCAGCCGCTCGCCGGACGCTTTGCATCGTTGCTCTTTGCCATCGGTCTACTCAACGCGGCCATCTTCACGGCATCGATTCTTCCGCTCTCGACCGCCTATTATGTCTGCGAAGCCTTCGGGTTCGAACGGGGCGTCGATCGCAGCTTCAGCGAGGCAAAAATATTCTACAGCCTCTACCTCGGCCTACTCCTGATCGGAGCGTTCACCGTCATCGTCCCCGGCGCGCCGCTGCTGGCGATTATCTTCTACTCGCAGGTCTTTAACGGTGCACTACTGCCGGTCGTCCTCGTGCTCATGCTCCTGCTGATAAATAACAAGCGTTTGATGGGCACGTGGACGAACTCGCTCTTCTTTAATATTATCGCCTGGATAACGGTAGTTATCGTCGGCGCGCTCACCGTCGCATCGGTGGTTTAGCGGTGCAGGCGCACCGCCTCAAGTCGCCAGCCCGTCTATAAGACCGCCGCCGCATCGAGGTGATGTGCCTCGAGGTATTTCTCGACGTCCATCGCCGCTCGACACCCCGCCCCGGCGGCCGTAATCGCCTGTTTGTAGCGAATATCATTCACATCGCCGGCGACGAACACACCATCGATATTGGTATGCGTTCCGTTGGGCGAGAGAATGTAGCCGTGTGAATCGAGATCGAGTTGCCCCGCAAATATCGAGGTGTTCGGCGTGTGGCCGACCGCGATGAAGAGCGCGTCCGCTCGAAACTCCGATTCGCGGCCGTCGACGAGATTGCGAAGCCGAAGCCCCGTCATGATCTCGCTGCCGAGCACTTCCTCGACGGCGGTGTTCCAGATAAACTCGATCTTCGGATGATTCATCGCTCGCTCGGCCATAATTTTGCTCGCGCGCAGCGCGTCGCGACGGTGGATCACCGTTACGCGGCTTCCGAAGCGCGTCAGGAATATCGCCTCTTCCATTGCCGAATCGCCGCCGCCGACGACGACGATCTCTTTTTCGCGGAAGAATGCGCCGTCGCAGGTCGCACAGGTGGAGACTCCTCGCCCGCGGAGGCGTTCCTCACCGGGAATATCGAGCCAGCGAGCGCTCGCGCCCGTCGCCACGATCACCGTCTGCGATTCATAGCTCTTCTCTGCGGTTCGCACGACGAGCGGCCGCCGCGTGAAATCGACGCCGACCGCATCTTCGTTGATGATGCGCGCGCCGAACGACTCCGCCTGGGCGCGAAAACGCTCCATTAATTCGGGGCCGAGAATGCCGTCGGGAAAACCCGGGAAGTTCTCCACCTCGGTGGTCAGCATCAACTGCCCGCCGTAGAGGCCGCCTGCGAGGACGAGCGGTTCGAGGTTTGCGCGCGCGGCATAGATCGCCGCGGTGAGTCCGGCCGGGCCGGAGCCGATGATCGTTACACGTTCCATAACGCCCCCTTCGACCGCAGCGGCGCTCGCTCCGGTTGCGCGGAGCAGCAAGGCGCCTCCATCGCGTCGAAGAGCGTCGACATGAAGCAGTGGCCGAGGCTCGACCTCGAGGACACGATCGGCGATGTCCTGCGCAAAGCGATGCGTGGATATCGAATCGACGTGAAGGCGCTCGCGGAAGCGACCAACATCGCAGAACGCTCGATCGAGGACTGGCTCGCCGACCGGGGCGCCCCCGATGCCGCAGAGGCCGCGCGGCTCGCAGCACCACTCGGGATGGAGCCGCTTCGTTTGCAGCGGAGAGCCGCGGCAGCTTGGTATCCCGGCGAGGTTGCCACTCCGCTGGTACGCCGACACGCTCAACTTCCGCACCCGAGTAACGGCTACATCGTCCAAGCCGCGCACGACGAGCCGTTTGCCGCAATCGTCGACCCGGCTGGAGATCCACAGGCGCTGCTCGCGCGATTGCAAGAACGCTCGCTCGAATACGCCTACCTATTGATTACGCACAAGCACGACGATCATTGCGATGCTGCCGGAGCGGTAGCCGCCGCCTATCCCGAGGCGCGTATCGTGATGCACGCAGTCGATGCTCCCGCGATCGGAGCGCTCGCCGGCAAAGCGATGCCGATTCGCAAAGGCGACCGGCTTCCGTTCGGCAGCCGCAACGTCATCGAGCTCATCCCGACGCCGGGGCACACCGACGGTTCCTCGTGTTTTCGCATCGGCGATCTGCTCTTCACCGGCGACACGCTCTTTGCCGGAAGCGTCGGCGGATGCTTCGGCGATCGCTTCGGGTACGCGGATCTCCTCACAAACATTCGTCGCGAACTCTTTACGCTGCCCGAGGCGACGGCGGTCCTCCCCGGACATGGCCCGCCGACGCGCATCGGTTGGGAACGCAGCGAAAACCCCTTCTTCTCCAACGAGGACGCTCGAACGTGAAACCCTCCCCCCTCTGGTATCGCCTCCGCGGCCTCACGATACTGCTGATTACTTTTCTCAGTTTTTACCTCGCCTACGGAATCTCGATAGCATTCCATCAATCGACGGAACCCGCTGCGTGGCAACTCGCCGAAGGTTCTATCGTGCGCTTCCGCTGGATATTCGCAATCGGCGCACTCTTTCCGATCGCCGCTTTCTTGATGCGTAGCTGGGGAGCAGCCTATCTCCGCGCGGCGATCGTTTGGGCGCACGATGCATCCTCGGCGCGCCTCATTATCGCCGGACCCTTTCGCTATCTGCGCAATCCACTCTATTTCGGCAATATCCTCATTATGCCGTGGATCGCACTTTTTATGCCGCCGCTCGGAATTCCAATCCTCGCCGTTGCCTCGGTGCTCTTTGTTGCGGCACTCGCGCATTACGAAGGCGAGATCCTCCACGAGCGCTTCGCCGCCGACTACGAACGCTATGCCCGTGC
>JAJYRI010000099.1 GCA_021794175.1 bacterium | reverse complement strand
TGACGCTGGTCATCGACCAGCGTCACCCGGCGGCGCGGCTCGTCGCCGATGACGGAACGTGTGCGGTCGACCGGCGTGGCTATCTATTCCCGCTCCTGCCGCGCGATGGGGGGTTGCCGGCGATCGTTATCGATCGAGAACGCTGCGCGGAGCTTCGCATTGCGCCGAGCTCGCCGACGATGCGTTTACTCTCCGTGTTAAGGCGCGCCGATGCCGTCGGGATTCGTTTTGCCGCCCTCTCGCTGGATCGGTACGGAGAAGAACGGGGGCTCCTTGCCGACGGAACGCAGGTCGCTATCGGCGACGGCACGCAACTCGAGCGAAAATTCGCCGAGGTTCAGGCGCTCGAACGGCGCTTACACGCCGAGTGGAAGCATATAAAAACCCTCGACCTTCGGGCTCCATCGACTCCGGTGGTCGTCGATGGGAAGAAGGTCGAGGGCGTCGGCGCGTTTTCGCTTAATGCGACGAAAGGTCGAGATAAACGAGCACTTGACCGTTCGCAAGTGAAAACTTCATCGAATCGTTCGCGTGAAGTTTCGAAAAATCCACGGTCGGGCGTCCCGCCGCGAGCGTCGTCTCCAAACCATTCTGCATCGTCACCGTGACATGTTTTGCGTCAACGACTTTAATGACTTTTGCGGTATAGGTTCCGTCGGGGATCATCGTTGCGCTCACGACATTTGCGGCGAATGCCGTTGCGCCGAGCGCAAGCGTGACGAGCATGGTGGTGAAAAACGTACGAATCTTCAAAGTGGGGTACCTTATCTTCAGGCGGGTGTGAGGGGGCAGTAGTCTAGGATTCTAGCGCAAGTGCCGCCCGCTCATCAAGCCCCGCCTGCTGATTTGCCTCTCCTGAGACCCCGTGCGCCTCGTCGATTTCGAACTGATCGACGAGCTCCTCGAGCCCGCCCGACTGCTCTTGGAGCAGCAGAGCCTCCTCGGCGAGCCGCGTCGCCGCGTCGGCATTCTGCGAGCCCAGAGTGCTCGAGCGCTCGATCCGGGTGCCCAGGGCCTCGATCGCCGACTGCTGCTCGGTCGAGGCGCGGGCGACGTCGGCGGTCCGCTGCTCGATCTCCGAGACGCTCTCAAGAATCTGGTTTGCGGTAATCGTCTGCTCGCGCATCGTCGCCGCGGCCTCGTGGGTCATCGCACCCATCTGTTCGCTCGCTTTGGCGAGCTCTTCGGAGGCGCGGGCCTGTTCGTTGGTGGCCAGGCTGATCTCACTCATCAGCGTCGCTACTTCGGAGACGCGTTTTGAGACATCGGACATCATTGCATTGACCGATTGCGCGAGCGTCGCGCTCTCCTTTACCTGCACGTTGGCGCGTCCCGTCCGTTCGAGTACGGCCGACGTGCGGCGCTGGATATCGGCAACCAGTGAAGCGATCTGCTTGACGGAGCTTGCCGAGTTCTCGGCGAGCTTTCGCACTTCGTCGGCGACGACGGCGAAGCCGCGGCCATGCTCGCCGGCACGCGCCGCTTCGATCGCGGCGTTGAGCGCGAGAAGATTCGTCTGGTCGGCGATCTCTTCGATCAGTCCGAGAATCTCGCCGATCTGTCGCGAGGCGCCGTCGAGGCTCTCCATCTCGACGACGACCGAGCTGACGAGGGAGGTCATCTGATCGATTCCGGTCGAGAGCCGAGAGATCTCGTTCTGCCCGGTACGGACATGCTGATCGGTCTCCGTCGATTCAGTCCCAACGCGTTTGGCGTTGCCGGCGACCTGAACGATCGAGGCCGACATCTCTTGGGTATTGGCGACGGCCTGCTCGACGACCGTTGCGAGGTTGAGCAAGTTCTGATCCATCTCTTGGATCGAGGCGGTCATCTGGGCGATGGAGCTGGAGATATCGGAGACGCGGCGGGCGACCGCTTCGGCGTTGTCGGCGACGGTTCCCGAGCCGCGAGCGACGTCCGCAGAGTACCGCAACGCGTCGCCGAGCGTCGCGAGTTCGTCTTGGACCCGACGGTCGACGTCGCGCGAAACCTCGGTGCTCGTCGCGCTCGCCGCCTTTACCGAGCGGGTCGCGATCTGAATGCGCCCGACGAGAGAACTCAGGCGGTCGCCCAATTCGTCGATCGATTGTCCGAGTCGTCCGAGGACATCGTTGCCGCTCCATCCGGTGCGGGCGGTAAGATCCCCGCGTCCCATCGCTTCAAAGACCGTGACGCAGCGAGTGATGTTGCGCAGCAATCGCATACGTAGCAGCGAGAACGCGATGACGACGACGATCAGCGCAAAGACCGCTCCGGCGATCAGTACAAATAGTGCACTGTTTTTCGCTTGAATTAACGCCGCGTAGCGAATGTCGGCAGCGCGATTGAGCGCTTCGAGGACCGCACGCCCGTCGGTATTTTGTTGCGTGTACGCATCGGCGAGCGAGCTTTGGAGTTGGACTAGGGCTTCGGCCTTTTTCCCTTGCTGTAGCAATCCGATCGTCGCAAGCGATTCAAAATCGTACGCCCCGGCGCTTTTTGTAAACGCAGCGACTTGCTTGCTGGTGCTGGAATCTTTTCCGGTGAGCGTTGCGAGCGTTCGCTCGTCTTTCGGAAACTTGCTGACAAGTTCGACGGCGGATTTCAATGCTGCAGCGGAGCGTACCGGATCGGTGTTCGTCGCGGCTTCGAGCGATGCCGCACGCAAGCCGTTGGCATCGTCGGCGACGCGAGCGTATGCGAGTTCGCCTTTTACAATTTTATCATGCAATATCGCAGCTTGCGTCGCGATATTGTTCGTGACGAAAAACGCTGCCGGAATCACCAGCAATACGACGACAAAGACGATTATAGCTGAGATCACGAGGCCGCGCTCGATGGAGGTTCGCTTCTGGCTCATCCCGGGCAGGCTTCGGCTTCGCTAGGGCGTTCTCCTCAAGAGGAGCTACGCGAGGAGGCGCCAAGATGCTCGGAAGCGGCAATTTCGGCAGGGATAGTAGGGGTTCTTCCTCGTTAGCCCAATATATGGTGGATACCGGCGTTAATAGTTTAGGAAGTGAATGAAACAAGGCACGCTCTGCGGCCTCGACATCGGCACCACGAAAACCTGCGTGGTCGTTGCCGCCGAAGGGCCGAACGGCCTCGAAATTCTCGGCTTCGGCGAGGCGCCTTCGTTGGGGATGCGCCGCGGCGTTGTGATCGACCTCGAGCAGACGGTCAAGTCGATCGAGGCGGCGACCGAGAAGGCCGAACGCATGTCCGGGGTTCATATCGAGGAAGCGATCGTCGGGATCACCGGCGAGCACGTTCGCAGCGTGAATAACCGCGGCGTCGTTTCGGTTTCGAACGAGGATCGCGAAGTTGAAGCGATCGACGTCGAGCGCGTCGTGGACGCCAGCAAGATTATCAACGTTCCGAGCGACCGCCAGATCGTGCACGCGCTGCCGCGTTTCTTCACCGTCGACGGCCAGGACGGTATCGTCGATCCGGTGGGTATGGCCGGCGGACGGCTGGAGGTCGACACCCATATCGTTACTGCGGCGAGCAGCTTTCTCTCCAACGTTCTCAAGTGCGTCCACCGGGCGGGGATCGAATCGGCGGGCGTCGTCTTCGAGCCGCTCGCGAGCGCGGCGGCAACGCTCCTGCCGGAGGAGCAGCATGTCGGCGTTCTGCTTCTCGACATCGGCGGAGGGACCACCGATATCGCCGTCTTCACCGGCGGAAGCGCGATCTATACCGCGACGATTCCGGTCGGAGGGCAGATTCTCACCAACGATATTTCGCTGGGGCTGAAGACCTCGCTCGCGCAGGCGCAGGAGGTCAAGCATCGTTTCGGCGTCGGCGACGATCGCGGCGGTCCGGTCCGGAGTTTCTCCGTCCAGTCGCTCGACGGACGCTCGCAGCGCGAGGCGAGCACGCAGGAGCTCAACGCGATCGTCGTCCCGCGGGTCCTCGAAACGCTGCGGATGGCTCGGGCGAAGGTCCTCGAGAACGTCCCGCGCGATCTCGTGATCGGTGAAGTCGTCCTCACCGGCGGTGGAGCGTCCTTACCCGGGCTCGAAGCGCTCGCCGAGACGACGTTCGAAGCACCGGTGCGCATCGGCGTGCCGACGAATCTCGCCGGAACGATCGACGCGCTGGCATTCCCGCAATATGCAACGGCGATCGGACTCGTGCTCTTCGCGCGCAAGAGCGAACTCGCGGGTGTCGAATCGGCGCGGAACGGTTCGCTTATAACTCGGCTTCGCGGGTGGCTCGCGGCGCTGTGGAACTAGATCTCTTTCATACGGAGGAAACGATGGCTGAAGCAAAACGCTATGTCCCCGAGCACGCCGCGACGATTCGCGTTATCGGCGTCGGTGGGGGCGGATGCAACGCGATCAATCGCATGATCGAAGCGGGGTTGACGGGTGTAGATTTCTTCGCCGTGAACTCCGACGTTCAAGCGTTGCGAAATTCGCTGACCGAAAATACCGTGCAGATCGGCACAGGAATGTCGCGCGGCCTCGGTGCGGGTGCCAACCCGACGCTCGGCCGCGATGCAGCCGAGGAATCGCGCGAGGATCTCGCGATGATCGTCGACGGTGCGGATCTCGTTTTCATCGCTGCGGGCATGGGCGGCGGCACGGGAACCGGTGCCGCACCGGTACTCGCCGAACTCGCACGCGAATCGGGCGCGTTGACGATCGCCGTGGTGACGAAACCGTTCGCGTTCGAAGGGCGCAAACGGATGGAAGCCGCCGAACGCGGCATCGCTGCGCTCGAGGCGAAGGTCGATACGCTGATCACGATTCCGAACGAGCGGATATTCCAGGTCATCGAGAAGAAGACGCCGTTAAACGAAGCCTTCAGTTTCGCCGACGACGTGCTCCGTCAGGGGATCGCCGGTATCAGCGATCTCATCACGCAGCCGGGGCTGATCAACCTCGATTTCGCCGATGTGAAGGCTGTCATGACCGACGCCGGCACGGCGATGATGGGGATCGGCGAAGGTTCGGGAGAGCATCGCGCTGCCGATGCCGCGCAGAAGGCGATCGCCTCGCCGTTGCTCGACACGACGATCGACGGCGCGCGCGGCGTCATTCTCAATATCACCGGCGGTAGCGACCTCTCGATGTACGAAGTGAACGAGGCCGCCGAGATGATTAGCCGTAGCGTGGACCCCGATGCGCAGATCATCTTCGGTGCCAGCCTCGATCCCAATCTTCAGGGACGCGTTCGCGTGACCGTGCTCGCGGCCGGGTTCGGGCCGATCCGACGCACCGAATCGACGGGGTTCGGCTTTGAAAGCACGCGCATCGAGACGGTCGCGCCGGTAAACATGGACGACATCGAGGTTCCAGCCTTCCTCCGCTATCGCGGGGGCTAGACGCGTGGCCGGCTACAGCGCGAAAATTCTCCTCGATTCGCTCGCACCGACGGGGGAACGCTTGACCACGATGGAGGTCTGCTTTCCCCGCTTCGTACTTGCGGAGTTCAACACGCATCGGCAGTTTTCACGGAATAGTGCGAGTTCGCGCGCGATACCGACCTCGAAGCTCATCGAGCGCGTACTCGTCGATCCGGTTCTGCCGCTGGAATGGGGGCGGAATCAACCGGGAATGGCGGCGGCCTCGCTGCTCGATCTCGAAGCCGTGCGGATCGCCGAACGAGCCTGGTTGCGCGCGCGCGACGAAGCGGTCGAAGCCGTTCGCGAACTGCAGACGCTCCAGGTGCACAAACAGGTTCTCAACCGTTTGCTCGAACCGTTTCTCTGGCATACCGTCATCGTCACCGCGACGGAATGGTCGAATTTTTTCGCTCTTCGCTGCACGCCGCAAGCGCAGCCTGAGATTCGCGAGATCGCGCTGAACATGCGGGCGGCGTATGAGAGCCACGAGCCGAGGCCGCTCGCTTCGGGCGAGTGGCACACCCCGTTGTTACAAGAGGACGAGCGCGATCTCGATATCGAGCTCCGCAAGCGCGTGAGCGCCGCTCGATGCGCGCGCGTTTCCTACCTCACGCACGACGGTTCGAGAGATCGTTCCAAAGATCTCGACCTCTGCGAGCGACTCATGGAGCAGCACCATCTCAGTCCGTTCGAACATGTAGCGACGCCGGCTGCCGGGGCGCATGCGAATTTGCGCGGTTGGCGGCAGATGCGGGCTGAGGTTGAAACGCCGGCGTCGGTTACGCGCTCAGCGATCGCATGACGCCGAGATGGGGATCGAAGGCTTCGGCAAAATCGGCGGCCGGTAGGGCGCGGCCGTAAAGAAAGCCTTGCGCGAGTTCGCAGCCGCAATCACGTAGAAAGTCGGCTTGCGCCTTGGTCTCCACGCCCTCGGCCTGAACCTGAAGCCCGAGTGCGTGGCCCATGGCGATGATCGCCGTGACGATTGCGAGATCGTTCGCGTCGTTGGGAATATCGTGGACGAAGCTCTTATCGATTTTAATTTTGTCGATGGGGAAGCGTTTGAGATAGGAGAGCGAGGAGTACCCGGTCCCAAAATCGTCGAGCGCGAGCGAGATTCCCAGATGTTTGAGTTGACGCATAATACCGATGGAATCCTCGGCATTATGCATCGCTACCGATTCGGTGATCTCGAATTCCAGGCGCTCCGGCGCGAGCGACGCCTGACGGAGCGCGTCTTCGATTGCGGCGACGAGCTGAAGATGGAGAAATTGGCGGCTGCTCAAATTCACGGCGAGATCGAGGCGGATTCCGGATTGCATTTCCCATCGATGCACCTGCTCGGTCGCGGTGCGGAACACCCACTCGCCGAGCGCAATGATGACGCCGGAGGCCTCCGCTTGCGGAATGAATGCATCGGGAAGCCCGACGACGTTCCCCGATTGCGGCCAGCGGCAGAGCGCTTCAACTCCGACGATTCGATCGTTACGCAGATCGACCACGGGTTGATAGTAAAGAGAGAACTCCCCAAAATCCAGCGCTCGTGCGAGGCGTTGCCCCGGCGAAAATCGGCGTGGATGCATTTGTTGGGTTAGAAGATCGCGCGATGCGGCGGCATGCCGCTTCCTTCATCTCCGATAGGCGGCTTACCTTGCTCGCAGGGGTCGGCGGGCAAAGAGAGCGCCGCTCCGAGGGCGATGCGCGCGCTCTCCTCGGCGAGATCGGTAAGGATAAAGGCACGTTCGAGCGTCGCTCCGAGAGCCGAGAGTCCGTGTCGTTCCATTAAAATCGTGTCGACACCGCGAGCGAATATCTCGGCTCCGAAGGCTGCGAGCTCCGCACTGCCGGCCGGCGCATAGGGCACCCAGCCGACTGCACCGAGGCTCTCCATCGCCCCGACGGTTCTGCGGGGAAAGAGGCGACCGCGGAGGCTCCAGGTGACGCATGCCGTCGGATGGGTGTGCACCAGGTAAGCCGCGTCGGGACGTACGCGGTATGCGGCGAGGTGCAGCGGAAGCTCGCTGCTGGGGCAGGCCGTCGAGTCGTACGGCGTGCCGTTGTAATCGACGCGGACAATATCGCTCGCGGTTAGTCGTTCGAGCGAGCGGCCCGACGGCGTCACGAGAATATCGCCGCCCGCCATGCGAGCGCTCAGGTTCCCACTGCTGCCGGTGACAAGGCCCCGTAGCCAGAGACGCCGCGCGCATTCGGCGATCTCGACTCGTAAATGCTGTTCGGTTTCAGCTCGGGACACTAGAATCCGACCGGATGCCAGATCGTTTTTATCTCGCAAAATTCGGCGATTCCGTCGAGCGATTGCGCGCGGTCGCTAAAATAATCG
>JAJYRI010000098.1 GCA_021794175.1 bacterium | reverse complement strand
CGATTTTGCAGCGCGATATCCGAGAATTGGGCGCAATTGCAGATCTCGTCGGGGCCCAACGCCTGCTTCGCCTCTGCGCCGCCCGGAGCGCCTCTCTCTTAAACGAAACCGCACTCGCATCGGAAGTCGGGCTCACGCGCAAGACGACCGCTAATTATCTCGAGTACCTCGAACAACTATTTTTGCTCTGGCGTCTTCCTGCATTCGCGCGCGAGCGGGGCAGGCGCGTGAGCAAAGCACCAAAACTTCTTCCGCTCGATACCGGGCTTGCCGCGCATCTTTTCGGCGCCGACCGCGGAATGCTCCACAACGACCGATCGATTGCCGGGGGATTGTTGGAAACGTTCGTTGCAAACGAAATTCGCGCCCAATCGGCCTGGGCGACGACGCGAACCTCGCTATTCCACTATCGCGAATACGATGGTCTCGAAATCGACCTCGTGCTCGAACGCCCCGACGGCGGGCTCGCCGCAATCGAAGTGAAGGCAACCGCATCTCCGGGGCGGGGCGATTTCAAGGGCATGCGCCGATTCGCCGATGCCTCTGGGTCGTCGTTCGTTCGTGGAGTGCTGCTCTATGGAGGCGATACGACGATTTCATTCGGGCCGAATCTCTACGCCGTGCCTATAGCTTCGCTATGGGCGTAACGCGTATCGGCGTGACGGAGCGGCGCCCCAGGTGAGCACGCTGCGCGTCGCCGCGATCGCCCTGCTCTGGGCCGCCGTGCTCACCGTGCTCGGGCTCTGGAAGTACGCCATCTTCCGCGCCGACGTCGACGACGGCATCTTCACGCAAGTCTTGCTCTCGTTCGGATCGGGCTTTTCAACGACCGCCGAGGGCGGGGTCAATCACTTTCTCGTGCATTTTTCGCCGATGCTGCTGCTACTCGTTCCGTTCGTGCGGTGGGTCGGCGACGCACGCGCGCTGATCGTCGCGCAGGCAATCCTGAGCGCGCTCGTCATCTTCCCCATCTACGGCATCGCCCGGCGACGCACCGGCGAGGGTTGGTCGCTCGCCATTGCCGGCATCGCGATGCTCTATCCGGTGCTCTGCGCCGCCGCTTTTACCGATTTTCACGAGAACGCATTCGTTCCGGTGCTTTCGGCGACGCTGGTGTGGGCGATCGACGGTGGCCGCTATCGCGCGGCGGCGCTCGCCGCGCTCGCATTGCTCTGCACGAAAGAGGACCAATTCGCTTTGCTTGCGATGGAAGGCCTCATTATCGCCATGCTCTGGCGCACCGATCGCGCGCGCGTGCGTTTCGGGCTCGCCACCGCGTGTGCCGGCGGGCTCTTCGCAGCGCTGTATTTTTTCGTGCTGCGCCCGTCCTTCCACCTCGACGTTCCGTATTTTCCGCTGCACTTTTACGATTGGTCGTACGTCGGCTCGGCACCGCTGGGATATGCGCCGATCCTCTCGCCGTTGCGCCCGCTCTATCTTTTCTGGGCGTTCGCGCCGCTCGCGGCGATCGCGCTGCGTTCGCGCTTTGCCTGGTTGCTGCTGCCGGGCTTCATCGAAGCGCTCGCTTCGCATCAGGCGATAACGCTCTCGCTGGGAACCGAATACGTCGCGCCGTGGCTCGGCTTCATGCTCGCAGCATTCGCCGATGGCGCGGCAACGTTGCCGCTCGCACGCTCGTCGGCGGCGCGCGCGTGGCTCGCCGCCGCTGCGGCGTTCTGCGTGTTGACGCTCGCCTATAACGATCCGATGGCGCGCTGGTATTATCTGTATCGCCTGCCGAACGCACACGATGCGCTCCTCGAATCGACGCTGCGCGCGCTCCCTCGCGGCAGCAGCATCGGCGCCGAGGATAAGATCTTCGCGCATCTCGCGTACCGGCGCCGCGCTTCCTTGGGGCCGAATGGGCAGCGCTACTTCATCTACGATCGCACGCAGAGCGCGGCGCAGTGGCGCAACGTCGACCGGCCGAAGGTGCGCGCCCTCCTGCAAGCGGGGCACTATCGCGTGCTCTCCGAGCGTGACGGAATCGTGGTGCTGGAGCGCCGATCCGGCGCGCTATGAGTTTCGCCGCCGACGGCGAACCCCAGGGCGCAATGCCCCGCCGCCTTTTCACCATCGCGCTCTTCCTGTTGCTCCTCGTCGCCGCCCGCGCGGGGGCGAGCGCTACGAGCATGGCGATCGACCCACTCATCCACCTCAGCGCCGACCACGTGAGCTTTTCATTCGACCGGTACACCATCGACGCGCGCGGCCACGTGGTGGTGCGTACGAGCAACGGCCTGGTGATCCACGGGCAGACCTTCTCGATGGATCTCAAACTCGACCGATATTTGGTCGCCGGGCACGTCACGCTGCAAGCGGGCGGCCACACGCAACACGGCGCGGCGGTCTCGGCGTATCTGCAGTACGATCGGCTCTATGTCGTCCCGATTACCGGGGAACCCGATCGGTGGACCTTTATCGATAACGATCTCACGAAGCCCTATAAAGGGCTCATCATGCCGGGCGATGTGTTTTATTTCGCCGATTTCGGCCCGAAGCGACCCTTTCTCACCGCTCGCTCGGCGGTGATCCGGCCGCTCCACTACGTGCGCTTCAACCACGTGACGCTGCCGGTCTTCGGGGCTCCGCTGCCGCTGCCGACGTACTATCTCAATTTCTCCGCCGATCCAAACCTCGTGCAGAACTCGCTGAGCGGCGCAACCTACGATCTCACCTATAATTTTGCCGGAAACGAACATGCGATCTCGGCGCTCCACCTGCGCTACGATTCGTTGAATAAGGGCTACATGTCGTTCGAGCAGCATTTGAGCGGCCGCAACGGCTACGCCGTGGTCTCGCTGAATCCGGCGACGCGACCGCAAAAATATTGGAATACGGTTCTCGATTACCAGCCGAATCAACGCTTGAGTATCCGCACCTTCACCCAGCTCTATACCGACCAAAGCTGGCTCCATACCCCGAGCGCGGCGGCGCAATGGTCGGTCGCGACGCTCACGTACGCTTTTCCGAAATCGTTCGTGCAGCTGACCGGATTTCAAACCAACTATCGGCTCGTCGATAGCCCGGCCGAATCGAAAAACCACCCGACCTATCTCCAGTTCACCGCGACCACCTTTCCGCATCAAATCGGCAAACTGCCGCTCTACGAATCGATGAACTGGGGGTTCGGCTTCAATCACGATTCCTACGGTGCGTACGGCATCGGAGGGCTGCAAAATTTCGGCGGCTACGAATACACGACGATCTGGAACCACACGTTGGGATTCACGCTCTACACGCCCTCGTTGCGCCTCACGCACCACGTACCCGCGGCGAAGATGTACTATTTCAATGCGTCGTTCACGCACTCGCGTCAGTATTTCTCGGTTCCGCATTTCACCGACGCTCAAACCACCTCAGCATCGATCAGCCGGCAATTTTCTACCTCGCTCGGCGCCTATCTGAACTACCAGGTCGAAAACGTCGGCGACATTTACAAAGTTGGCGGCTACAGCGCCTACACCCCGGTGATCAACGGCGTCTCCTATCCGAGCTTTGCAGCGTTTCGCGGCATCGCCACCTTCCGCACGCTCGCGCTCGGAATCAACGGTTCGCCCGACCCAGCCTTCAACTGGACGATTCTCGCGCGGGTGCATCGCGATTTCCCGAAACCCGAGATCGGGCTCTTTACGTTCACGCCCTATAACGTGTTGGGGAACGTGGCCCCGCCCGCGCAATTAGGGGAGCCGCCCTACGATATCACCGCCGATGTGCGGTTCCGCGTCGCCCGCCACCTCAACCTGGAAATTCAGCGCTCGTACTTCTTCCACTATGGTACGATTAATTGGAGCCCGACCTTCTTCGTGCAGTTCACACCATGAAACGCATCCTTCCGCTTCTCGCCCTCTCGGCGCTGCTGCTCGCGGCGGTCGCCCCGCCTTCGGGTTTGCAGATGACCGGGCAGGTGCTCGATTTCGAGCGCGGCTATATCTTCCTCACCACCGGGGACGCCTTCCGGCTCGCCGACCGGGTGCGCATTCTCGATGCCAAGACCTTGAAGCCGACGGCCCGCACCCCCGAACCGCGCGATTTTGCGCGCATCTACTTCGACGATTTTGGGAAAGTGAACGCGATCGAACTCTCGGGTGCGCCGTTGCCCATCGAAGCGCCGCCCGCGGGCATCGAAAAGTTCGTCGTCGCGCTATCGACGCCGTACTCGTTGCCGACCCCGACGCCGAACCCGAATGCAAAACCCGACCGCTTCCATCCGCATTTCACACCCGGGAAAATCGTCGCGGTCACCTTCACGGTTCAGGTGCCGCCGAACACGCCGATGAACGCGCAGGTCTATATTACGACCGACGCAAGTAACTGGAACCCGCAAGCGATTCTCATGCACCGCATCGACGCGCTGCACTTCCGCGTGACGCGTAAACTCGCATCGGGAACCGATTTCCGCTATCTCTACACGCGCGGATCGTTACAAACGGTCGAGCGCGCGGAGAACGGCATGGCGCGCAAACCGCGCAAGCTACTCATCAGCGATGCCGATGCGCGCGCCGTCGGCGACATCGTCTATCGCTGGGCCGACGATTCCAGCAACGGCATCACCGCGCAGCCGAACGCAATCCCCACGCAATTCAACCCCGCGCCGTTCCCGAATCTCCCCCCCGGAGTCCCGACCCCGCACCCGTAGGCGCGCGTGCGCGGCTCTTGTCACGCCGAGTAGCGATGTGTCACGCCGAGTAGCCCCGAAGGGGCGTATCGAGGCGCCGAGTAGCGATGTGTCACGCCGAGTAGATTGCGAAGCAATCGTATCGAGGCGCCGAGTAGATTGCGCAGCAAGAGAAATGTCACGCCGAGTAGCCCCGAAGGGGCGTATCGAGGCGCGCCCGCACGGGGAGCGGCCCTCGATACGCCGCGTTCCGCGGCTACTCGGGCTGACAAAGCGCTAACAGCGCGGCTACTCGGGCTGACAAAGCGCTAACAGCGCGCTACTCGGGCTGATGGATGTGTCACGCCGAGTAGATTGCGAAGCAATCGTATCGAGGCGCCCACCACGGGGAGCGGCCCTCGATACGCGCTGCGCGCTACTCGGGCTGACAAAGCGCTAACAGCGCGCTACTCGGGCTGACAAGGCGGGCGGCTACTCGGGCTGACAAAGCGCTAACGGCGCGTTACTCCAGCGCGCCGCTGAGCGTTGTGGTCGTGGCTGCGCCCTGCGTGTTCCGCGCGATCACGAGTATCGAGATCGGCCCGCGCACGAAGAACGGATAGTTTGGAACCGTGTAGCTGAGCGTGAAGCGCCCCGGGCCAACCTTGTCCATCGAGATGCTGTAGCCGTCGATTCGCACTTCGATGCTGGCGACGTTGAGCGTTGCGCGTGCGCTTCCATAGACGCGATCTCCCGGATGAAATTGCGTCTCGCTGAGCGAGTACGAAAGAATGCGGGGAGCCGGCGTCGCCTTGGGCGTGGGCTTCGCAACGCGTACCGGCTTCGCGGTGACCGTTGGCTTCGTCGTGGCCGCGGGCGTCGCGCGGGGGAGCGCCGGAGCGAGCGAGGGCAGCGAGAGCGGTGCTGCGCTCGCCGGCGCGGCCGGGACTGGGGCCGGGGTTGGCGTTGTGGCGGTCGGCAGCGCGGTCGCTCCGGGCGATGCGAGGCTGCGCGGCGCCGACGCGGGCGCGGAGCCCGGCTTCGGCGAGGCAACAGCGGGCGTGGCGGGTGTCGGCGAGGCGGCGGTTGTCGGCGGTGCCGGGCGGGCCGAACAGGCGGCGAGCGCGAGAGCGAGCGACAGCAAAACGAGGCGCGAAGGATACACGGTACCGCGAGATTCGCGAAAGCTGCACCCGCATCCCACCCGAAAAGCCTCTGCGCGGGTTGCGTCGAACGTGCGGCCCATGCTTTTAAGCGTCGTCGTACCGATGTATAACGAGGAACACAACGTTGCGCCGCTGCTCGCGCGCTTGGTTCCCGTGCTTCGAAATGCCGTCGGGGAGGATGGATACGAAATCGTCCTCGTCAACGACGGCAGCTCCGACGGCACGCTTGCTTCGATGCGCGAGGCCGTCGAAAGCCACGCTCACATCGTCGTCATCGATCTCTCGCGGAACTTCGGGCACCAACTCGCTGCAACCGCCGGCATCGAACTCGCGCAAGGCGAGGCGGTGACGCTCATGGACGGCGATTTACAAGATCCACCCGAGCTCATCGCCGAGTTTCTCGCGCGCTACCGCGACGGCTACGACGTCGTCTATGCGGTGCGGCGCACCCGGAAGGGCGAGAGCTTTTTCAAACTCCTGACTGCGCGATTGTTCTACCGCATCATCAAGCGCCTTACGAAGGTTTCCATCCCAGTTGATACCGGCGATTTTCGCTTGATGAGTCGGCGCGTCGTCGAAGCCTTGCGTCGCTCGCCGGAACGACACCGCTTTCTGCGCGGCATGGTCAGTTGGGTTGGGTACCGCCAAATCGGGGTGGAATACGACCGCGACGAACGGCTCTCTGGCGTTACCAAGTACCCGTTTACGAAAATGATGCGTTTTGCGATCGACGGCATTACGTCGTTCTCCGACGTTCCGTTGCGCTTCGTGTCCTACTTCGGCTTCTTTACCAGTGCCGCCGCGATCGTCTACGCGCTGGTCGTCGTCGGCTTCAAACTCTTCAGCCTCCACCCACCGGGCTACACGCGCGGCTGGGCGTCGACCATCGTCGCGGTGCTCTTTCTCGGCGGGGTACAGCTGATCGGGATTGGGATCGTCGGCGAATATATCGGGCGCATCTACGACGAAGTCAAAGGTCGCCCGCTCTATTTAATCCGCAGCGTGGACCGTTCGGGCGAAAAACGAATCGAACCCTAGAGCGTCGCGAGCACGAGAGGAAGCGCGGGTTCCGGCGTATCGAGAATCTCGAGGGCATGCTGAATATCGTGTGCGCCCACTCCGTCTCCGTAGATCGTTGCGATCGGTTGCCCGCGTTCGACGCGGTCGCCGATGCTGACGGCGAGTTCGATTCCCGCCGTCGAGGCGCGGATCGTTAGGCGCCGCGCGAGATTCCCCAGCGCGACTGCATCGATGCGCGCGACCGTTCCTCCGCGCGTTGCCCGCATTTCGTGCGCGCGCGGTGCGACCGCGAGCGATTCTAACGCCGCGCGCGTCGCGCCCTGCGCCTCGATCATCGCCACGAAACGCTCGTAGGCACGGCCTTCGGCGAGCGCGGCCGCCGCGCGCCGTTCGCCATCGTCGACGCCGCCGAGCGCGAGCATTTTCGCGGAGATCGTGAGGACGAGTTCCTTCACGCGCGCATCCTCACGAATGCCGCGAAGAAAATCGCGCGCCTCGATGGTTTCGATCCCGGTGCCGATGCAGCGCCCCAACGGCTCGCTCATCGCACTCACGACAGCATGGGCGGGGCGATCGAAACGTGCCGCCACTTCGACGAGCCGCCGCGCGAGCAGCACCGCTTCGCGCTCGTCGTGCATGAACGCCGCGCTGCCGCACTTGACATCGAAGACGAAGCCATGCGCGCCGCCGGCGAGCTTCTTCGAAAGGATCGATGCGACGATGAGCCCGACGCTCGGCACGCTCCCGGTGCGGTCGCGCAGGCGATAGAGCCGCTTATCGGCCGGCGCGAGCGCATCGCTCGCCGCAGCGATCGCACAGCCGACGCGTTCGACCTGCGCGATGAATTCTTGCGTGCCGAGAGCGACGCGAAAGCCGGGAATCGCTTCGAGCTTATCGATCGTTCCGCCGGTGTGCCCGAGGGCCCGCCCGGAGAGCTTCGCAACCGGAACGCCGCAGGCCGCGACGATCGGCACGGCGACCAGCGAAACGATATCGCTCACGC
>JAJYRI010000097.1 GCA_021794175.1 bacterium | reverse complement strand
CGCGTTACGTTCCGACCGAAGATCACGAATTTTTCCGTCGCGTCAAGCGCAGCGGTGCGGTGATTTTCGCGAAAACCACGACGCCGGAATTCGGGCTCTCGCCGTTCACGGAGACCGCGCTCTTCGGCGCGACGCGCAACCCGTGGAATCTCGAGCGCACGCCGGGTGGATCGAGCGGCGGTAGCGCCGCGCTCTGCGCGGCCGGCGTCGTGCCGATCGCGCACGGCAACGATATGGGCGGCTCGATTCGCATTCCCGCAAGCTGCACCGGGCTCTTCGGGCTCAAACCCAGTCGCGGCCGGACGCCCGGCGTCGGCGGAATTATCGGGCATGCGAACATCGACCACGCGATCGCGCGCAGCGTGCGCGATAGTGCCGCGATGCTCGATGCGGTGCGCTCCGACGACGGCCCGCGCTTTCTTCCCGAAGTTGCCCGCGATCCGCAGCCGTTGCGCATCGCCGTGATTCGCGGACCGTTGCTCGGGCACGGCTACTCCGCGGAATCGCTCGAAGCGCTCGACGCGGCGGCGGCGCTCTGCGCCTCGCTCGGGCATCGCGTCGTCGACGACGCGCCCGCGGGCATCGATTACGCGGCGATGTCGTATGCACTGTTGTTGCTCTTCGCTAGCAACGTCGGCTGGATTCTCGGCGCCGGAAATCCGACGCCGCAACATCGCATGCGCGGCGACGATATCGAACCGATCGCCGCGGCGATGCTCGCGATCGCGCGGACGATCGCGCTCGACGAACTCACCACCGCGGTCGCCGATCAGCAGCGACTCACCGATGCGTACGAGGCGTTCTTCGAACGCTACGATCTCGTCTTAATGCCGACGCTTGCCGCGCCGCCGGTGCGCATCGGCGAGCTCGCCCTCACGCGCGCGGAGGTGCTGAAAGTGGGGCTGCTGACCCATCTGCGGGCCCCGTCGCTCATCGGGAAAGCCGCACGCGAGATCGCCGGGCGCATGTTCGACTGGCTCCCCTCGACGCCGGTCTTCAATCTCACCGGGCAGCCGGCGATGTCGGTCCCGCTGCATTGGAGCGCCGACGGCTTGCCGGTCGGCGTGCAATTCGCCGCCCGGCAGGGTGGCGAGGCGACGCTCTTCGCGCTCGCCGGGCAGCTCGAACGGGCGCAGCCCTGGCACGACCGCCGCCCGCCGCTCTGGAGCTCCGCCTGGTAGCAGCCGGGCTGCTTGCACCCTGCCACCCTGTTGGCACAGGGAGCGGCGAAGATGGCGCCATGGCCACCCTTCGTCGCTTGCCGAGCCCCCGCGGGGATGGTAGACTCTCTAGGTTGCCCTCACGGGTACTTGTGCGTGCGTTTTCGCACGAACGCTCTTGCCCTGCCGCTAGAGGTCAGGGTCGTCCGGGTCTGCATCCGGCGTCCAGAGGAGTCATTCGGTTGAGTCTGTTTGAGGCTTCCCTGCGGCGTGGCTGCGGATCACTAGATCTGCGAACGAAAGGCTGAACCGATGTCAACCCCAACGAAAGTGAAACGCGCGACCAAAGATCGCCGTCCGAAGAAAAAACCGTGCTCGCTCTGCATTGAGAAAGCGGTCGATGTCGTCTATCGCGATGTGAGCCGTCTGCGCAAGTACGTCTCGGAGCGCGGCAAGATCGTTCCGCGCCGTATCTCCGGCGCCTGTTCGAAGCACCAGCGCATGGTCACCGTCGCGGTCAAACGCGCACGCGTGATCGCCTTCCTTCCCTTCGTTGCGGAGTAGGCGGAGACGTAGTGAAAGTTATTCTCTCCCAGGATGTGAAGTCGCTCGGTAAGACCGGCGACGTCGTCGAGGTTGCCGAGGGTTACGGCCGCAACTACTTGCTGCCGCGCGGCCTCGCCGCCGAGGCGAGCAAAGGGGCGATCGCGCAACTCGGGCAGCAGCGTGCTGCCGCCGCCAAACGCGAAGCGAGTGCGCTCGCCGATGCCGAGGCGCTCGCGCAGCGCATCGCCGATGCGAAGATCGCGGTCCCGGCCAAAGCCGGCGGCAACGGCAAGCTCTTCGGCGCAGTCACCAATGCCGATATCGCCGAGGCGCTGCAACGCGAACTCGCGGTTGACGTCGATAAACACAAAATCGAGATCAAGGCGCAGATCAAGGCGCTCGGGTCCTACCCGGTGGAAATCAAGTTGCATCGCAACGTCACCGCGAAGGGCACCGTGAGCGTCGTCGCGGCCTAACCGAAAGCGCAACGAGATGGCGTCGGGCGCCGACACGCGCACCGAGCGACGCCTCCGCCGACGCGTCGGTGCGGAAGAAGAGCTGCTGCGCCATGTCGGCGCACTGCTCGATCTTCTCGCCGGAGCGATCGGGCAAGACCAGGTCGTTCTGCGCGCCGGAAAAGTCAGCGCGCTCAAACTCCTCCGCTCGGCCACGCTGCCCGATCGCCTCTGTGCGCTCGGGCGCTTGGTCTTCGAAGATCCGACGCTCGAGCGCGTGACGACGCGCAGCGCGCAGCGTAAAGCGATCGCCGAGATCGAAGAGGCGCTCGCGGAGTTGCTCGCGCAGCGCTCGGTCGAAGACGCGATCGATCGCAAGGTCAACGAAAAGGTCAGTGCGCGTCACCAGAGCTATCTCAACGATCTCAAAATCGAAGCGCTGCGCGAAGACGGCGGCCCCGAGACCCCGGCGACGCAAGCGAAACTCGCCGAACTCGATGCGCTCTCCTCGCGCAAACTCGCGCTCGACGCGATGGCGCGCCTGCGCCCCGCGCATCTGCGCGATCTCGTCGGGCAAGATGAAGCCGTCGCCGCGCTCATCGCGAAGATCTCCTCACCGTATCCGCAACACGTCATTCTCTACGGCCCGCCGGGCGTCGGGAAGACGACCGCCGCGCGCCTTGCGTTGGAGGCCGCCAAAGCGCGGCCCTATGCACCGTTTGCCAAAGATGCACCGTTCGTCGAAGCGAACGGCACCACGCTGCGCTGGGATCCGCGTGAGACGACCAATCCGTTGCTCGGAAGCGTGCACGACCCGATCTACCAGGGAAGTCGGCGCGAATTCGCCGAGAGCGGCATCCCCGAACCGAAATTAGGGCTCGTATCGCGCGCGCACGGCGGCGTGCTCTTCATCGACGAGATCGGCGAGCTCGATCCGGTGCTGCAGACACGGCTGCTCAAAGTACTCGAAGATAAACGCGTGCATTTCGAATCCTCGTATTTCGACGAGAGCGCGCCGAACGTTCCGGAGTACGTGAAGCGCCTCTTCCGCGAAGGCGCTCCCGCCGATTTCATCCTCATCGGCGCCACCACGCGCGAACCCGACGAGATCGATCCGGCGATTCGCTCGCGTTGCGCCGAACTCTATTTTTCGCCGCTCACGCAGAACCAAATCGTCACGATCGCGCAGGCCGCGATGCGCCGGCTCGGCGCGACCGCCGCGCGCGGCATCGCGCAGCAGATCGCGACCTACACGATCGAAGGGCGCAAGGCGGTGCAGCTCGTTGCCGATGCCTACGGCGTCGCGCTCGCGCGCAGCAGCGCCGGCAAGCGGCGTGCCGACGCGCTGCCGGCGCACGTCACGATCGCGCAGGACGATCTGCTGGCGGTCCTGCGCAGCGGACGGTTCGTCGCGCACACGCCGGCGCGCGCGCGCGCCCGCCGCGAGATCGGCAAAGCCTTCGGGCTCGGCGTGCTCCACCACGTCGGCAGCCTCATCGAGATCGAGGCACTCGCCTTCCCCGCCTCCGCGCCCGGGAAGGGAAGCGTGCGTTTCAATGAGACCGCCGGAACGATGGCGCGCGATTCGGTCTTCAACGCGGGCAGCGTGCTGCGCTCGCTGCTCGGAACCGACCCTGCCGATTTCGATCTGCACGTCAATGTGATCGGCGGCGGGAACATCGACGGCCCATCGGCGGGGCTGGCGATCCTGCTCGCGCTCTACTCGGCGCTCGCACGCGTGCCGTTGCCGCAAGATGTCGCCGTGACCGGGGAACTCTCGCTTGCGGGCAAGGTGCGCGGCGTCGGCGGCGTGGTCGAGAAACTCTATGCTGCGCGGCAAGCGGGGATGCGCGCGATCGTGCTGCCCGCCGAGAACGCGCGCGAGATCGATGCGCGGCTCTCGGGGATCGAGGTGATCGCCGCGCACGATGTCGCAGAGGTCCTGCGCGCCCTGCGCATCAAGCGCGCGCCGAAGTTGCTCGCAACAAAGTCGGGAGTTTCGCTTAAGACTCGCAAGCGTTCCACAGGCTCGCGCGGGAACTAGCGGGCTATGAGTTTCGCACAGCCCGATCTCGCTCGTACCGTCGAGCGCATCCCCCCGCAGAACGTCGACGCCGAGCGCGTCTGCATCGGGTCGGTACTCATCGATCGCGAGATTATGGGAACGATCTCGGAGATCGTTCGCGCGAGCGATTTCTACGTGCACGCGCACGAGACGATTTTTTCGGCGCTGCTCGCACTCTACGAACGCAACGAACCGCTCGACCGCATCACGCTCGCCGAAGAACTGAAACGCCGCGGTGCGCTCGAACGCGTCGGCGGGCCGGCCTATCTCGGTACGCTGGTGAATTCGGTGCAGACCGCCGCCTCGGCGGCATATTACGCGAAGCTGGTACGCGAGAAATCGACGCTGCGCTCGCTCATCCACGCCGGCACCGAGATCGTCCAGACCGGTTTCGAAGCCGAAGAGGATGTCGAAGGCGCGATCGATCGCTCGGAGCAGATGATTTTCTCCATCAGCCAGCGGCAGATGGGCGGCGATTTCGCGCATGTCGGCTCGCTGATGAAGCCCGCGCTCGACGAACTCGAAGAGTATTATTATCGGCGCGGTGAGCTCAGCGGCGTGACCACGGGCTTCCCCGATATCGATGCCGTGACCACCGGCTTCAAGCCGGGGAACTTCATCATCGTCGCGGCGCGTCCGGGTATGGGTAAGACCTCGTTCGCGTTGAACATGGCGATGGCGGCGGCGCGAAGCGCGGGGCAGCCGGTCGCCTTTTTCTCGCTCGAAATGTCCAATAGCGAGTTGGTTTTGCGGCTGCTCTCGGCGACTGTGCGTATTTCGATGCACGATATTCGACGCGGAAATATCGGCGATAAGGATTGGGGGCGCATCCCGAAAGTGATGGACGAACTCGATGCGTTGCCGATCTATCTCGACGACTCGGGCGGATTGAGCGTGAGCGAACTGCGCAGCCGCTGTCGTCGCCTGAAGGCGACGCGCGGCCTCGGCGCGGTCTTTATCGACTACTTGCAGCTGTTGCACCCGAGCTCGATGCAGCGCCAAATGAACCGCAACGAAGAGATCAGCGAGATCTGCCGCACGCTCAAGGTGACGGCGAAGGATCTCGGCGTGCCGGTCATCGCGCTCGCGCAGCTCAATCGCGGCGTCGAGACGCGCAACGAGAAGCGCCCGATGCTCGCCGACCTCCGCGATTCGGGCTCGTTGGAACAGGAGGCCGATTTCGTCGCCTTCCTCTATCGCGAGGGCTACTACAACAAAGAGGCGGCCGACCCCGAGCTGACCGAGTTCATCATCGCCAAGCACCGGAACGGCCCGACCGGAAAAGTGAACCTCCGCTTCGAGGCGGAGTACACGCTCTTCCAGCCGTACGGCGACGAGGCGAACTACCCGGCTCCATAGAATCGCCGATTCATGAACGCGACGTCTGCGATGACGCTCACGCGGTTGGTGCTCGGGGTCTCCGATATCGAGACTTCCGAACGCTTTTACCGCGACGTCCTCGGCCTGCCCACCCAACGCTCCGCCGATACCGTGACGGTACGGTGGCCGGCGTTTACGCTGGAACTCAAGGAGCGCCCGCCCTCGGAGCGCGGCAAGTTTTCTTTCGGTTTCCAAGCCGGGGCCGCCGCCGACGTCGATATGTGGGCGCAACGCTTGCGCGCAGCCCGCGTCGATATCGTTTCGGGGCCGGCGACGCACGGCAACTCGCGCTCGCTTTTCTGCGTCGATCCCGACAACTACGAGATCGAGATTTTCTTCGTCGGTTAAGGCTCGTCGTCGCTGCGAAGCGTCGAAAAGAAGCTCTGCGCCGTGTCGCGGAGGACGTCGAGAATCCGTTCCATATGCTGCTGGATCTCATCGCCGGTCGCCGCGAGCGTCTCGATGGTGAAAAGCACGTCGCGTTCCTCTTCCCAGATCGCAACTTTCACGAGTTTCTTGCGCGCGTTTAATTGGTTGGCAAGCTCGATCGCCTCGGCGAATTCGACATCGTCGGGGAGCGTCCAGCCCGACCCGATCATGACGAAGGTCGGGTCGTCGCGATACGCGATGGCGAAATAGCGCGCGCCCTCGCTTTTGAATGAGACGCGAAACGCGTCTCCGTCGTCGTCGCGGTCGTGGAGCAGCCACTCTTCATCGAGCGCCGCTTCGATTCCGCGGACGACCTCTTCGATCACTGGCTGCCTCGCATGAAGGCGTCGATAAAGTTTTCCGCGGCGGATTTACTCTCCGTGCGATCGAGAATGCGCGCGACGGCGCTCGCTCCGCTTTCGCGCACGAGTTCGACGAGCTTCCAGAAGTGCTGCATGAACTCTTCAGGGGAGCTGGCAAATTGTTCGACCGCAGCGACGACGCCGGTGCGATCCTGCGATGGGTAGAATTTCACGGCCTTCATCGATTCTTGCAGTTCCAACAGCAGTGCCGCGTTCTGCTTGGCATCGCGCGCCCATGCGGGTAACTCGTGCATCGCTGCGACGACGTAAAAGGTTTCGTCATCTTCGCTGACCGAGACCCAGATCTGCTGACCGCGCGCACGCAACGATATCGCCGCGACGTCGGCGTTATCGCCGTGAACGTCGATGCTGGTGCGGTGCCCTTCCTCGGCGATAAAGCGAGCGATGCGGTCGCGCAATAACTCCATCGCGCCTACGGTTGCACCTCATGCGCGTCGGGAGCGCCGATGCCTTCGCCACGATAGGCGCGCGTGAGTTGAACGTATTCATCGGAGGCAACCTCGATCCAGCGACGTGCCTCGCCTTCGATCGCTTTCTTCACCTTTGCCGGCGCGCCCGCGACCAAGACATTCGCCGGGACGACGACGCGTTCGCCGACGACGCTACCGGCGGCGACGAGCGAACCGCGACCGATCGTGCAGCCGTTGAGCAACACGGCGTTGCTGCCGATGAGCGCTTTCGGTTCGATCGTGCAATCTTCCATGACCGCCGCATGGCCGATCGTCACGTCGTCGCCGATGTTGGTGGCGATGGTGACGTGAATCACCGCGTTATCTTGGATGGAGGTGCGCGCGCCGACGCGGATCGGGCCGTTGTCGCCACGCAAGACCGCGCCGAACCAGATACTTGATTCGGGGCCGACTTCGACGTCGCCGATTAGAACGGCGGTCGGGGCGACGAAGGCCGACGGATCGACCCGCGGCGTCTTGCCGCGAAAGGTTACCAGCATGCCGACGAGGCTTCGTTTTCAGCCGGGGAGAACCCCGCAACTATGCCGATGATGACACCGCCGCCCATCGTTGCGGCCTCTCCCAAAGTGCTGGTGCCCGGGAAGGGATATTACGATTATTTTACCGCCGACGGCAAGCGCCGACGCATTTACGCCGCGCACTCCGGCGCGCGCGATCTCGTCGTTATCGATGCCGATAGCAAGCGGGTGCTGCGCACGGTGCGCGTCGGCCCCTTACACGGCGTTGCGGTGAATCCCGCGAACGGGCACGTCTTTACCGGCAATGGAACCGATAAAAGCGTGAGCGAGGTCGATCCGGTCGCCGGACGCGTGCTGCGCACGGTGAAGGTCGGCGGCCCCGTCGATGCGATCGCCTACGATCCGGCAACGAAGCATATTTACGCCGATGAAGATGACGGCTCGCATCTGTACGTCATCGACGCGCGTTCGATGACCTTGCTTAAGACGCTAACCTTGCCGGCGAAGAAGCTCGAATATCTTGCGGTGAATCCGCGTACGCATACGC
>JAJYRI010000096.1 GCA_021794175.1 bacterium | reverse complement strand
CGGCGTCCTCCTGTAGATGAACGGGAAACGTATCGAAGCGATGCCTCATCTCACTACGAAGGAGGCATTCCGTGCCATCCTACGAGCAGGGGAGACACTTTCGCGCCTGCAAAGGTCGAGTGATGCTTTCGACATGTCGCGCGCTCGCCCTCGCCGCAACCCTGATAGCGACGTTGGGAACCGCAGCGACACCGAAGCCGGCGAGCCTCTGCGATGGAGGACTCCTCGCGATTCTGAACCGTCCGACGATCGGTTTTTCGACCTGTGCCGTCGCGCCACACCACTTCGTCGGCGAGTTCGGCATCCAGAACACCGTCGATGCCGCGGGAAGTAATGTGAGCCTGGGGCAGGGATTTCTCCGCTTTGGGCTTGGCCACGGCTTCGAAGCCGACATCAACGGCCCCAACGTCATCGCCGGTAGCACCATCCCCGTTGCCGGGCTCCAGGATCTCGGTCTGGGGCTCAAGTGGCAGTTCCTCGATCGCCCAACCTTCGGCGGGGCCTTCGACCTGATCCAGAACCTTCCAACGGCGCGCGCCGGGGTGACCTTGGGCGCTCCCTCGACGACGCTCAATCTCGATCTCGCTACCGCCTTAGGCCCGCGTGCCGGCCTCGGCCTCACCGTCGGCGCCATCGATACCAGCGGCTTCGCCCCAAGCGGTGCGCGGCGCCGTTACCTCGCCTTTCAGCCCTCGATGGCGTTGACCGATCTCCTCACCCCGCGGCTCCAGGCCTACCTCGAGGGCGTCGCACTCTCGAATACCGCGCCCGGAGCGCCCGGCGCGTTTACCGTCGACGGTGGCTTTCAGTACGCAGCGACGCCGACGCTCGAACTCGATATCGAGGCCGCCCAGTCAACGAGCGACGGCGTCCGCTCGCATTATTTGGGATTGGGTTTCGGAATCGCGATCTGACGGCCGCGCTGGTATTGCGGTGGAATGAAACTCGCTCCGCCGAGGCTATCGGCGGCGTTCCAGACCCAGCGCGGATCGCGCAGAAAGCCACGCGCAAGCGCCACGAAATCGGCATCGCCTTCGCGCACGATTCGATCGGCGTGCTCGGGATCGACGATCATGCCGACCGCGATCGTGGCCACGCCGGTCGCCGCGCGAATCGCTTTCGCAAAACCGACTTGGTACCCAGGCGCCGGATGAATTTTCTGTAACGGCGAGAGCCCGCCGGCGCTGACGTCCACGAAATCACACCCGCGTTCGGAGAGACGTTGCACCAACGCGATCGACGATTCGAGATCCCAACCGCCCTCGACGAAATCGGTCGCCGAAATACGGACGCCGACCGGCATCTCCGTCGGCAGCGCGTCACGCACCGCTTGGAAAAGCGCGAGCGGGAAACGCATGCGGTTCTCCAACGAGCCGCCGTACTCATCGTCGCGGCGGTTGCTCAGCGGCGAGAGAAATTGATGTGCGAGATAACCATGCGCAAAATGCAGCTCCACGACCTCGACGCCGACGCGCTGCGCGCGCTTCGCTGCTGCGACAAAATCCGCGATCGCTCCGGCGATTCCGTCGCCGTCGAGCGCGAGCGGTTGCGCCCAGCCTTCATCGTAGGCAATCGCGCTCGGCGCGACCGGCGTCCAGAGCGCCGGATCGGGCGGAAGATTTCCGGCGGGAAACGGCGGCCGCGTTCCACCTTTACGGCCGGCGTGACCGAGCTGAATGCCGATGCGACTCTGCGACCAGGTCTTGATGAAATCGACGACGCGCGCTATGCCGCGTTCGTTTTCGTCACTATAGAGACCGAGACAGTGCGGAGAGATGCGACCTTCGGGATTGACGTGCGTCGCTTCAAAAAAGACTAAGCCGGGCCCCGAGAGCGCGAGATGGCCGAGGTTGACCAAATGCCAATCCGATGCGGTTCCATCGATCGCAGAATACTGGCACATCGGCGATACGACGACGCGATTCGAAATATCGACCGAACGTAGCGAGAACGGTGAGAACAATGATGCGGACATGCCCGCTCAAACCTCGCTGCGTGCATGTTGGTTGCCGAATTAACGTTCTTGGGAAGGCCGGGGCTTGAACCCGGATGCCCTTTCGAGCGGCAGATTTTAAGTCTGCTGTGTCTACCGATTCCACCACCCTCCCGCTCTGCCCTGATGCCGCATGGCCGCTAAAGCATCCTGCTGCTGGAGAAGGTAGCCGAGCAGGAGATCCCCCGCGGTGACCGTCGCGCGATCCATCTCCAAGCATTCCAATGCCGTTTCGAGAATGAGCACGCCGGCCGGAAGAATATCGGCGCGCTGCGCTTTCACACCTTCGAGCGCTCGCCGCTCTTCGATTCCCAGGGCGCAGAGCCGCGCAAAAGTCGTAGCGAGTAAGTCGCGCGTGAGTTCGTAGCGTTCGATACGGCCGCGCCTGCCGCGAATCAGCGAGGCCGCGCTGGTCGCGCTTCCGCCGACGAGCGCGATGCGCTCCGCGCCGCGAAAATCCGCGAACGCCGCAAGGCGCTCGCGCGCGAGCGCACGGGCCCGTTCGACCGCCGCTTCGCCGACCGCACCGGCGTGCCCGGCGAGCTCCGGCACCGCCTCGGTCAGGCGCACCGCACCGATCTCCGCCGAGATCGAACGCTGCGGAAGATCCCCGACGCCGAGCGCATACTCCGTGCTACCGCCGCCGACGTCGATCGCTCCGGTCATCGTGCCCGGACTCGGCGCAAGGCTCGCAACCGCTCCGCGAAAGGATGCCGCGGCCTCTTCTTCTCCGGAGAGCACGCGCAGCGGCACGCCGGTTATCCGCTCGACGGCGCGCGCGAAAACCTCGCGATTCGTCGCACGGCGTACCGCGCTGGTAGCGATTGCGTACAAGCGCAGATAATGGCCGCGTACGCTTCCCACGTGCACGCGCACGGCTTCAAGCGTTCGCTCCATCGGCTCTTCGCCGAGCATGCCGCTCTCGCCGACCCCTTCGCCCAAACGCGTGCCGATCGAGCGTTCCAGCGCGACGTGCGGGCGCCCCTCCGGAGCATCGGCAAGGAGAACCCGCGTCGAATTCGTGCCGATCGAAATGACGGCGAGATAGCCGCTCAAGGTTGGGGATCGACGCGTTTCTTCGGCACGAACCGTCGGCGGCGCGATGGTGGGGCATCGCGATCACCCTCGGCATCATCGCCGTCATCTTCTTTGTTAAAGCGCAGGAGTTGCTCCTCGAACGCATCGTCGCGTTGCAACGGAAGCACCTTCGCTTCTAAGTGACGATCGTGCTGCACGATCGCGAGTTCGATCTCACGATCGCTCTGCATCGCGCGTTCGAGCAACTTTCGATAGGCTTCAACCTCGCGCTCGCTGATGCTGGCAAGTTCGCCGTTCTCCAAACGCACGAGCGCACCGTGTGCGTGAATCTGCACGACGGTTCCGTGGCGTTTCTCGGCTGGGTTCAATGGACGGCGGGAGAGGGCGCTGGTTCGACGAGAACCATGTGTTCGTTCGGCGCGAGCATGCGAAGCCGCTCGTGAATCTCGGGAATCGCCCCGCGTGCGGTTCGCAAACGAGCGATGCGTCGACGCAACCGCGCGTCGCGACGCTCGTAATGGGCGATCGTCGCGCGCGTTTGGTGCAGGTCGGAGACGAGCCGGATGTCGGTACCGATAACGCGAGCGAACTGCGCCGCGACCAGGAGGAAAAATACCGAGCCGACTGCGAGCGCGGCAAAACGCCGGAGAGAACGGACGAGCGGATGGCGCGCCAGAGCGACGATCACGTCGCACCGTCCGAACCGGCGACGGCATCGCGCCAGCTTCCCAAATGACGATATTTTTCGTAACGCGCATCGAGAAGATCGCGCAGGGAATATGTCTCGAGAACGTCGAGCAACGCCCCGACCCGATCGAGTACGCGCGTTACGGTTGCGGCCGGGTCGCGATGCGCGCCGCCGAGGGGTTCGGGGATCACTTCGTCGACGATACCGAAGCCGCGAAGATCGCCGGCGGTTAATTTTAAGTGCGCGGCGGCCTCGTCGGCTTTACTCGCATCGCCCCACAGGATCGCGGCGCAGCCTTCGGGCGAAGCCACGGAATAGACGCTGTGCTCGAGCATGAGCACGCGATCGGCGATCGCGAGGGCAAGCGCGCCCCCCGATCCACCCTCGCCGATGACGACGCAGAGCGTCGGGACTTTTAGGCCGGCAAAGACTTCGAGCGAACGAGCGATCGCTTCAGACTGCGCGTGCTCCTCGGAGAGAATGCCGGGGTCGGCGCCCTTCGTATCGACGAAGGTAACCAAGGGAAGGTTAAAACGCTCGGCGAGTTCCGCGAGCCGTTCGCCCTTCCGGTAGCCTTCGGGGGTCGACATTCCGAAATTGCGCGCGAGATTCTCTTTCATATCGCGTCCGCGTTGTTGGCCGATCGCGACGATCGCATGGCCGCCAAGGCGCGCGAAGCCGCCGACGATCGCCGGATCGTCGCGAAACATTCGATCCCCGTGTAACTCGTCGAAGGCGTCGAAGCCGGCGATATAATCCAACGCCGTCGGGCGGCGCGGATGGCGCGCCATGTGCACTTTCTCCCACGGCGTCAGCGAACCGAACAGCTCGGCGAGTAATTGCCGATACTTGCTTTCGAGCGAGGCGATCTCGGCGGACATATCGACCCCTTTGCCTTCGCTTGCCGCGCGGAGATCCTCAATCCGTCGTTCGAGCTCCAACAGGCCCTTCTCGCGTTCGAGCAACGGGTTCATGCCGACAGCTCCGCGCGCTTGCGACGCTGGAGACCGGCGCGCGCGTACCCGAGCAGGCGTTCCAACGTCGGTTTGAGGTTCGCGCGCTCGACCACCGCATCGATATGGCCGCGTTCGAGCAAAAACTCCGCGGTCTGAAAACGATCGGGTAAGCGCTGACGAATCGTCTGTTCGATGACGCGACGGCCCGCGAAACCGATCATCGCGTTGCGTTCGGCGATAATCACGTCGCCCTGAAACGCGAAGGAAGCCGAAACGCCGCCGGTGGTCGGATCTGTAAGCACGATGATCAAAGGCTGGCCGCTCGCCTTGAGGCGCAGCACCGCGGCGGTCGTCTTCGCCATCTGCATCAACGCCAGCATGCCTTCTTCCATCCGCGCTCCGCCCGATGCGGTGAATATCGTGCAGGGAACCCCGCGCTCGGTCGCCGCCTCGATCAGGCGCGTCAACCGTTCGCCGACCACCGAGCCCATCGTTCCACCGCGAAAGTGAAAATCCATGACGCCGAGTGCGACGTCGAAGCCGCCGATACGGGCAAAGCCGCAGAGCACCGCCTCATCCATGCCGCTCTTTTCGGCATCGGCGGCGAGTTTCTGCGGATAGCCTTTTTTATCGGTCCAGGCGAGCGGGTCGGCGGGGAGAACGCCGCGGGCGATCTCTTCGAAATCGCCGTCGACGAGCGAGAGAATACGATCGTGCGCCCGCATGCGGAAGTGATGCGAGCAGCGCGCGCAAACGTCGAGATTCGCCGAGAGATCGGGGCGATAAAGTACCTCGCCGCAGCTCGGGCATTTCACCCATTGCGCCGCGTCGTCACGGACTTTATCGCGATTGCGCCCGCCGCGCAGCCAATCCGCCATCGGCATCGGTTAGGCTTTCGCTCCCGTGAGGCGCCGCCGGTAGAGGCGACCGAGTTGCTTGATATAGTTGAAGATTTCGCTCTGGTTGAGCTTCGATTCGCCGACGATCCGATCGGTAAAGACGTACGGAATCTCCACGGCTCGCCCGTAATGGGCTTTCGCGATCACTTCCAGCCCGATCTTAAAGCCGATTGGATCGAGCTCGACGCCGTCGAGCGCCTCCCGCTTCACCAGGAAAAAACCGCTCGTGACATCGGCGATCGGCGTGAGCGGACGCGCGAGCATGCAGGCAACCCGCGACGTAAAGATCCGCTTCGCCGGCCAATTAGCGATCCCACCGCCCGGAACGTATCTACTGCCGACCGCGAGCCCATACTTCCCGGAGGCAAGCGCCTCGACCATCTTGGGAATGATGCGGATATCGTGGCTGAAGTCGGCGTCCATCGCTCCCAGCGCCCGCGATCCGGGGCGGGCGGCCTTCCAGCCGTCGATCACCCCGCTGGAGAGCCCCATTTTCCCCGGCCGATGGACGCAGCGCACGGGGAGTTCGGCGGAGAGCCGGTCGACGATATCGCCGGTGCCGTCGGGCGAGTTGTCGTCGACCACGACGATCTCACCATCGAGCCCGGCATCCCGAAAAACGTCGACGGCTCCCCGAAGGAGCCGTTCGATGCCACCGGCTTCGTTGTAGGTCGGGACCACGATAGTAAAGGGCAGGGCGCTCATATATCCTGCAATGCTACGACGTCGAGCGCAATTGTTCCGCCCCGTCCGAGCGCCGCGAGCGGCTGCGTTTGCGCGCATACATCGCGGCATCGGCCTGTTCGATCAATCGGGCCGTATCGGTGGCATCGTTGGGAAAGAGCGCGATGCCGACGCTGGCGCCGATGGAAATGGCGCGGTCGCGCGCCCGGATCGGCGTTGCGAGGGCTTCGGCGATGCGCCGTTCGAGCCGCTCGATCGAGAGATCGGTAGCGTCGCTTTGAATGACGGCAAACTCATCGCCCCCAATGCGCGCGATCGTATCGGAGGCCCGAACGACGCCATCGAACCGGCGCGCAACCTCGAGCAGCACTTCGTCGCCGACGCCGTGCCCGTAGGCATCGTTGACTTCCTTGAAGCCGTCGAGATCGATATAGAACAACGCGACCTGGGCGTTCGAACGCGTCGCACGCGTAACCTCGCGGCGAAGCGATTCGGCGAAATTACTCCGATTCGGCAACGACGTGAGCGGATCGTAAAAGGCAAGCTCGCCCATCCGCTTCACTTGCAGGTCGCGCTCCATCGCCGAACCCAACAAAGCTGCGAGCAAGCGCATGAAATCCCGATCGGCGTCGTCGAAACGCATCGCGCCGATGCGGGCGCGCCGCGACTCGAATGACACCGTTCCGTAGGGAACGCCTTCCACCCAGATCGTTGCCAGCAACACGCTGCGCCAGCCTTGCCAATCGGTCGCGGGATCGAGGCGCCAATTCCCGCCTTGCGTATCGTCGATCGCCAGCACGACATCGGTGCCGAAGGCTTCGCGGCTAAACGTTCGGCCGAAGGCGATCTCCATTCCGACGGGGATCTCGGTTGCTCCCACGCAGCGCTCGACGACGACTGCATCGCCCTTCACCCGCGTGACGAAACAGGCATCCGCGCCGAGCGATTCGATACCGAAACGCATCACGCGCTCGATCTGCGCGTCGAATTCCAGCCCCGATGCAGCGGCAAGCGCAAGTAATTCGCGCATGCGTTCGCTTCGCATCCGCTCGCGATGCGCGAGATCGCGCATTTCGGAGACGTCTTCGAGCGAGACGTAGGCGCCTTCGATCGATCGATCGACGAGAATCGGCGAGAACGAACAGCGCATCGACGCGCTCTCGCCGTTGCTGCGGATGACGTTGAGTTCGATTTGCGGATGTTCGCCTAACATCACGCGCGCAAACGCGGTGCGTAATGCCGTTATATCGCCGGGCGCAACATCTTCTTCGAAGAGGCGAAAGCCGATCGCCCGCGACGCACCGCTGAAACGGTCGAAGGCGGCATTTACCCGCCGGTAGCGCCCCTGTGCATCGAGCTCGAGCAGCGGCGTCGCGTTGCCGTCAAAGAGCGAATCGAAGCGCTGCTCGATCTGCGCGCTGCTGGCTTCGAGCGGTACCACCTGCCGTAGATCGCGCGCCGTCGCCAGCACGGCAATCGGCGACCCGTTCTCGCGGATCGGCGAGATCGTTGCCAGAACGTCGAGCCTTCCGCCGCGCGCATCGATGAACCGTGTCGCGAAATACTCGGTCGAACCGACGACGGCGCGATCGAATGCCGTCACCGTTTCATCGAGCGTCTCCGGAGCGATGTGCGTGGAGAAGTGGCGCCCGAGCATCTCCCCGGGCGCGTAC
>JAJYRI010000095.1 GCA_021794175.1 bacterium | reverse complement strand
CGAGTTGGCCGAGCCGGATGGCGGCATGATAACCGCCGGGGCCCGCACCGATGACGACGGCATCGACCTGATGTTCGGCCACGAAAAGACTCCTTACGCGCAGGCGTGGATGAAAGGTTGGTACCCGACGATTATTCCGCCGCGGAAGGCGGCGGGCCTCCGTGGTCCAATTGGATCCATCCATGAGCAAGATTGGTGCGCCCAACCTTCCCCTTCAGCTCGATCGCGATTCGATCGTGCCGCTCTATCGGCAGCTCTACGAGGGGCTTCGCGAGGCGATTCTCTCCGGTTCGCTGCCGGAGTCGACCCGGCTTCCTCCCGAGCGAGCGATGGCCGAGCGCCTCGAGATCAACCGTAGCACGGTCGTCCGGGCCTACCGCGAACTCGTCGCCGACGGCCTCCTGGACCAGCGCGTCGGCTCGGGTTCGCGCGTGGCGTCGCGCAAGCGCGCCGTCTCGGCCGGCGAGCGTGGTGCTAGCGTGCCGTGGTGGGTGACGCTCCCTCCGTGGCGGGTCGGTGAATTTCCAATGGTGCTCGGCGAACTTGCGGCAAAGCAAGAGCCGGGGCGCATCTCGTTCGTCCAGGGCGTCGCCCCCGACGAACCCTCGCCGCTCGCCGAACTCGCCGGCTCCTTCGCGCGCGTGGCGAGCGATCCGCGCTTCATCCTGTCGTACGGTGATTCCGAAGGCTACGAACCACTGCGCGAGGCGATCGCGGCTCGCATGCGCGCTCGCGGAGCGCGCAGCGTCGTTGCCAAGAACGTCATCGTTCTCACCGGTTCCACGCAAGGTATCGCGATCGTCGCGCAGAGCCTCGCCGAAGCGGGGGACGAGATCATCGTCGAGTCGCCTTCCTATCCCGGCGCGCTCCAGATCTTTCAAATCGGCGGATTGCGCGCGATTCCCATTCCGGTCGATGAGGACGGAATGCGCGTCGATCACGTCGAGGCGATCTTGCGCACGCGGCGCCCGCGCTTCATCTACACGATGCCGTCGATGCATAACCCGACCAACGTGACGATGAACGCCGACCGCCGCGAGCGCCTCGCAACGATCGCTCGGCGCGCCGGAGTTCCTATCATCGAAGACGATCCCTACGGGCCGCTCGCATCGCACCACGAAACGCCGCTCGTCGCGCTCGCTCCCGATCACGTCGTCTATCTCTCGACCTTTAGTAAGACCATCGCCCCGAGTCTACGGGTAGGGTGGATGGTCGCTCCGCGTACGATCGTCGATCGATTGTTGATGCGCAAGCAGGCCTACGACATGGCGACGAGCCTCTACGTCCAGGCGGCGATCGTCGATTATCTCGAGCGCGGTTACGACGCGCATATCGAGCAACTTCGAGAAGAGTTGCATATCCGTCGAAAAATCGCCGATGAAGCGATCGCAAAATATTGGCCGAACGGCGTTCGCGCGATTGGGCCGAGCGGTGGCTTTTACCTCTGGGTTGCGACGCCGCGGGAGATGCGCGCTCGTCCCCTACTCGACGCCGCCGAACGCCTCGGCGCCTCCTTTCTCTTCGGCGAGGCGTTCTTTGCCAATTCCGGCGGCGATCACAACTTTCGCTTGGCATTAACGGCGGTTCGGCGCGACGAGATTGCCGAGGGCATCCGCCGCATCGGCGAAGCGATGCGTAGCCTGCGCGGATGACCGCCCTTCAGAGACGCCTACTCGCCTGGTACGAAAAATACGGGCGGGCGAATTTGCCGTGGCGCGTCGTGCGCGATCCCTACTACACGGTCGTGAGCGAATTCATGCTGCAGCAGACGCAAGTGGACCGCGTCGTGCCGATCTTCAGCACCTTTCTATCGCGTTTTCCCACGTTTTCGGCGTTGGCAAAGGGGCCGCAAGCGGAGGTCGTGCGCTATTGGAAAGGACTCGGCTATAACACGCGAGCCGTGCGATTGAAGGCGCTCGCCGACGCGGTTGTCGCGAAGTTCGGCGGCGAGATGCCGAGCGACGAAAAACTACTTCTCGAATTACCGGGAATCGGCCCGTACTCCGTGGCGGCGATTCGCGCATTTGCGTTTAATTACGAAGCGGCACCGGTCGATACCAACGTGCGCCGAATCGTGCATCGACTGAACTTCGGGATCGAGTATCCCGCCAAGGCGACGACCAAAGAGCTCGACCTACTCGCGCGGCAGCTCGTTCCCAAGGGCAAGGCGCACGATTGGAGCTCGGCGATGATGGACCTCGGTGCGCTCGTCTGCACGGCGCGCGCGCCGAGATGCGCCGCATGTCCCCTTCAAACGCTCTGCGTCGCCGCACCGATCGATGCCGCGCGCCTCGAACGTTTGCGCGAAGAATTCGCCAAGCCCGCATCGGCGAAGGAGCCGGTGCCTTTCGAACTGACGGCGCGCTTCGCGCGCGGGCGTATCGTCGATCGTCTGCGCGATCTTCCGGCTGGGGAAAAAATCTCGTTGCTCGATTTAGAACGAGAGATCGTCGGCGTCGTCGCCCCGGAGGTTGGAGAGCGTTTCGACGAACTGGTCGCGGCGCTGGAAAAAGATGGGATCGTCGCACGCGACGGCGACGAGATCTCGTTAGCCTAGAATGGCGTCGTAACGCGAAGGGGCGAGCGAGAGGCGCGCGCCCGATTCATCGTAGATTCCGAAGGTCGTAAAGCGGGGTGCGTACACGTGAAGCGAGAGCGCTTCGCGCGAGCCGGGATTCGCCACGCTATGAATCTCGCGCGCGCTTTGGAGAGCATCGCCCTCGCCGGCATGCTGGATGCAGCGCTCGACGAGCCGCATAGCGATAGTGCCTGCCTCCTCGGTGCGCTCGTAGCGCGCGACGTGGAGCTCTCCTGCGACGACGCGCGTGGCGCAGTACGATTCTCCGTGGTCGTGAATCGGCGTGAGCGCCCCCGGAAACCAGAAGAGCGCCAACACTTCGTAGGCATCGCAAGCGGTGAGGCGCGTTCGGGTATAGCCGGTTCTTCGCCGCGGGAGCAACGGCTCCCATTCTCGGCGTCGCTCGAGATATTCGGCGACGATGCGTTCGATCTCGATCTCGGCGATCACGCGACGCATGCCTCGAGATCGCAGGCGATGCGCCCGGCGATGGCGCGAGCCTGCTCGGCGATCTCCGGCACCGCGGTCGTTTCGTAGAGAACGCCGCGCAGGAGCGGCCCGATGGCGAGCAGGCGTTCGTCGGCGACTCCCTCGCGATCGATCGCTTCGCCCTGCAACGTGGCGTCCAACCCCAGATGCAAAGCGTCGGGACGTATCAGTCCGCGTTCGAGCATCGAGCGAAGCAGAGGATCGGGATTCGATCGCACGTCCCCATTGGGCCCGGTGCAATTCAGCACCGTTGCCACGCGCAGTCGACGGAGCACGCCGTCGACGGAGTAATCGACGATGAGTGCGTCGCGCTCTTCGCTCGCCGCAACGATCTCGCCGCGGAGGGGAACGTAGCGTCCGGCGGCGCGAAGTGCGGCGACGGCGTCGTCGGTCGCTGGCGGAACGCGATAGCGTAACGATCCCCAGAGCGGGGCGAGGTGATCGAGGAATTGCCGGCGCTGCGCGATCGTCCAGCCGATCCAGATTCGCTGCGAAGGGCGCCGGATCGCCTCGGCCACCTCTCGCCAGTCGCCGCCCGCCGCGACGCAACGTTGCATCGCCTCGCAGAGCGAACGGAACATTCCGAGCGGCGTACGTTCGTCGAGGCCGAGTTCCTCGTAGCGAGGCGTGCGAATCCCGGCGCGCTCTCGCGCGGGGAGAAAAGCATGTCGAGCGATCGTGAAAACCGTTCCGCGTCGGTTCGTACGCGCGCGTGCGGCGACGTGGTCGATCGCCGTAAGGCCGCTGCCGATGCAGAGCAGGTCGCCATCGGGGATCTCGGCGATCGGAATGCGCCAGGGATCGCCGAGATATCGCGTACTCAAACGGAGCTCGGTCGGTAAAAAATCGTCGGCGGGGCGCGCGTTTCCCATCGCGAGGACGATGTTTCGCGCGCGATATCGGAGGCCGCGATCGTCGCAGAGCAGGAAGCCGCCCCGCGATCGCTCGACGTCGACGACGAGCGAGCGTTCGATGGCAATGTTCGCGCGCCCGAATGCGGCCGCGTGCAACGTCTCACTGATGTATTCGCCGAAGCGCTCTCGCGTAATAAACGTGTCGGGCGCGCAGCGTACCGATCGCACGAGGTGCCCCGCATCGTCGGCGATAACGCTCATCGCGCTCGCAGGCCCGTTCATGAACCAGATCGGCGAACCGGTTCCGTACGCCGCACCGCGTCCGGGGGATTCGGGAGAGAAGAGGCGGACGCGCGCGTGCCGGGCGTAGCGCGCGCACGCGATCGTCGTTGCCGCCCCCGCGAGGCCCCCGCCGATTATCGCGACATCGTCGGCTTCTCGTTCGCCCCTCATCGTAGGAAGTTCATCGGCAGGTTCGTTGCCGCGATTGAGCGCAGAGTATCCCGCGTGGCCGAAATTCCGTTTCCCAAACGTAAAGTTTCGCGAGCGATCGCGCGAGAAGAACTCGCCTTGTTAGAGGAAGCGTATCCGCACGCGGTCACCGCGCTCGTTTATCGAAATCCGTTCGAATTGCTCGTTGCGGTGATCCTTTCGGCGCAGTGTACCGACGCACGCGTGAATCTCACGACGCCCGCGCTTTTCGCCGCCTATCCGAATCCGAATGCCTTGGCGACGGCACGACTTTCGGATGTCGAACGATTGATTCAATCGTGCGGCTTCTTCCGAACGAAGGCAAAGAACATCATCGCCGCGGCGCGTTCGCTCGTCACCCTTCACGGTGGACGAGTGCCCGAAACGCGCGAGGAGCTCGAAGCGCTCCCCGGCGTCGGGCGAAAGACGGCGAGCGTCGTGCTCTCGGTAGCGTTCGGCGAAGCGGCCTTCGCTGTCGACACGCACGTCTTTCGCGTAGCCCATCGGCTCGGCCTGACGACCGGAACCACTCCGCTCGCCGTCGAGCGCGACGTCACGGCGCTACTGCCGAAAGCACAGTGGAGACACGCGCATCATTGGTTGATCTTGCATGGCCGCGCCATCTGCAAGGCGCCGACGCCGCTCTGCGAGCGTTGTCCGGTGAGCGCGCTCTGCCCGAGCGCGCCGATCGTCGCTAGAACGAAAGCGGCCCGGGCGAATCGAGGTGCGGCGGGCGCGGGAGCTCGGCGTCGCGTGCGATCGATTTCAAAAGCATCGAAGGCGTGATCGCCTCGCCGTAACCGCTCTCGGTCGAAACTTTCGAGACGTCGATCAAACTCGGGATTGCGAGGTCGGGCACGAACTGATACTCGCCGTCGAACTCGAGGCCGCGCATGCGAACCAACTCGGTACTCGCGTCGAGTTCGAGAGCGATGCGATACTCGCCGAAACGTAGGCGCAATCGCAACGGACGCTCGAGCCGAACCAACCGAACGCCGTTTCGCTCGCCGAGAATTGAATTCAAACGTTTAATTCCCATCGCGAGCGCATCGCCGAAGGCGCGCAACGAAGCTTCCGCTCCGCCTTCTCCGCGCTCGAGGCGGATCTCGTCGGTCGTATCGATGAGTTCGCCGAGGGCGCGTCGCGCGCGAATCTGTTCGGCTGCGGCGACGATAGGGTTTCGAGCCGTGAAATCGGGATTCATGGGATCTGCCATAGAGAAAGTATTGCCACGCGGATACGCGAAAGTCCCGCGAATGAAGCTGCTGCAGAGTACCTCCGTTCTCGCAATGTTGCTGATGGCGGGTATCGCCGCCGCTCCGGCCCAGGGCGCGCTAACGGCGTCCTGGGCGTTTGGGAAGGAACCTCCATGGGGACGCCAACCCGCGGCGATCTCGTGGTCTCATGACGGACGGCGCTTCACCTACATTCTCCCGTCGCAGGACCCTTCGGAGCATCTCCCGCTGATGCTGCATGCGCGCGACGGAAGCGCACGGGTGTTGCTCGCGCCCGACCGGTTCGGTAAGCACGGGGCGACGCCGTATAACGCCGGCTGGTCGCCGCACGATCGGCGAATCGCCGTCAGTGCCGGCGGTTCGCTCTACGTCTACACCTTCGCAACCCAGGCGCTGCAAAAAATTGCGAGCGGCGTCTCCGATCCGCAGTGGTCGCCGAATGGGCGCGCGATCGCCTTCGCGAAGAAAGCGAATCTATACGTCGCGACCCTCGGTCCGAAAATAGCGCTCGACCGGTTGACGAACGGTGGCTCCGGGAATGCCGTTCTCGACGGTCAACTCGATTGGGTCTATCCCGAAGAGCTCGGCATAAACCATGGCTTTCGTTGGTCGCCCGATGGTTCGAAAATTGCGTACCTTCGCTTGGACGAGCGAAACGTTACGCGCTTCCCGCTAACGGATTTTCTTCCGAAGAACGGGCGCGTCAATTATCAGCGATATCCGCTTGCCGGGGAGAAGAACCCGGCCGCGAGCCTCCACGTGGTCGACCTTGCGACGAAGACCGATCGCCTGCTCTACGACGCGGCGCCGAAAGATCGGTATATCGCGGCCTTTGCCTGGCGCCCGAAGAGCGACGATCTCGTAACGGAGATTTTGAATCGCCGCGAGCAGTGGCTCCGCGTCGAATCGTTTCCGGGCGACGGTACGGCGCCGACGCTCCTCTATCGCCAGAGTTCGCCCTCGTGGGTCGACGTGATCGCGATGCCGACATGGCTTCCGAACGGCTCGTCGCTCTGGGTACTCGATCGCGACAACCTGCGCTCGCTCTACCTACGGAACGTCGATGGGAGCCTGCGGCGCATAACCGGCGATTACAACCTCGGCAGTGAGTACGCAACCAACGGGCTCGTTGCGGCCGGCAAACGGGGACTCCACGCGTGGGTTTACGCCGACTATCCGACGCGTCGCAATCGCGCATTGCTGAAGGTCGATCTCCGGAACGGCGCGCTGAAAGACCTTACCGAAGCGCGCGGCGTGCATCGCATTGCCTTCGCACCGGCGACCCACGCGTACGTCGACACCTACTCCTCGATGAATCGCGTACCCGAGGTAACGCTCCATCTCCCCTCGCAGGCTCCGCAGGTCCTTGCGGCGGCCGATGCCCCCTTGCAGTCGATGCTCTTGCCGGTGAGACGCTTCGAAGTTCCATCGAAGTACGGGCCGCTCGATGCCTGGATGATTCGCCCGCCGCATTTCGATCCGCACCGGAAGTATCCGGTCGTCGTGTACGTGTACGGCGGCCCGGCCGCGCCGACCACGACCGATAGTTTCGGCTATACGATGGAATTGATGCACGATCTTTTAGCGCAGGAAGGCATCATCGTGTTCTCGATCGATGGACCGGCCTCGCAGATCGATAGCGACCAACACGTTCGGCTGCTGCTGCATAATTTCGGTCCGGGCTCGTTATTGGGGCAGCGAATCGGTGCTCGCTATCTCGCTTCACTTCCGTACGTCGATGCGAAACGGATCGGCATTTGGGGCTGGAGTTTCGGCGGGTACGAAACGATCTATGCGCTCGAACACTCCAAGCGCTTCGTCGCCGGGCTCGCGGTCGCACCGGTAACCGACTGGCATCTCTACGACACGATTTATACCGAGCGATATATGGGATTGCCGCAGAAGCATCCCCATGCGTACGATCGCAGCTCGAACCTCCTCGACGTCGCGCATCTCAACGGTCCGTTGCAGATCATGCACGGAACCAGCGACGACAACGTCCACATGGCAAATACCGTCGCCTTCTTACAGAAGACGATTTTGGCGGGGCTCACCGACGTGAACGTGATGCTCTTTCCGCGCAAGACGCACTCGATCGCCGGCCTGATGCAGCGGCGCACCCTCTGGGAGCGCATGCTGATTTACTGGCGCTCGATCTTGCATCCGTAGCGCGGTGCGCGCATACGGCGCAAAATAAAAAGAGGGCATCGGCGTTTCCGCCGATGCCCTTTGGGGTCTCCCCCGGGTTTACCTTAGGATGATAACGATCGGTTAGCGAACCGGCGGTTTGTGGCCCTTCTTGGCAGCGGCTTTCTTAGC
>JAJYRI010000014.1 GCA_021794175.1 bacterium | reverse complement strand
AACTGCTGCGCGATGCGTGCGATGGATGGCTTGCATGCACCACATGCGGAACGCGCACCGGCGTATGCGATATCGGCCGCTTGACGCCACCGCCGAAATGGGGATGCGTGACGACGGGATGCGTGACGATGGGATGCGTGACGATGGGATGCGTGACGACGGGATGCGTGACGATGGGATGCGTGACGCGCACAGGAGTATGCACGATCGGTCGTTTCACGCCGCCGTCGAAGTGCGGCCGTAACGGCGCGGGCGTTCCGCCGAGAATGCAGCGTTGTCCCGGCGGGCAATTTCCCGGCGGTGGCGTGCGTCGGCCGATCGGCGGTGCGCTCGTCGGCGCGGGCGAGGGTGACGGTGACGGTGACGGCGACGGCGACGGCGACGGCGACGGTGTTGCTTGGCCGCCACGATCGTGATGATGGTGTCCGCCGTAGTAGTAGTTCGGGCCGTAAACCGTCACGAATATCGAGTACGGCGCGAGATAGCGAACGCCGCGCGCATCGACGTAGTACCCTTGCAACGGACAGAATTGTGTATCGCTGCTATACGGGAGCTGCACCCAGCCATCGTAGATTTGCGGTGCGGCAGGGTTGGGATAGAGCGGATAGCTCCAATAGTTATAACAGGCTTGCACGTAGGCGTAGCCGCCCGCCGGTGCGACCATCTCCACTTCGGTTGCATCGCCTGCCGAGAACGTCGTTCCGTCGAGTGAATAGAATTGAATCTCGGGAAAGGTTTGCTCGCTGGGAAGCGGCGCTTGTGCGGGTTCCGGGGTCGCGACCACGCCGGCGACGGTGGTGGTAAAGGCCCAACGCTCGGCGACGGTCGCGCCATTATCGAGGGAGATCTCGGCGACATGATTGCCGACGGCCAACGGCGTCCGCGGCAGGTAGAGAATGCCGTGCGCGGTGCGCTGCGAGAGCATCGTGACATCGGTGCCGTCGAGGAGCAGGCGAATCGCCGATGCGGGAACTTTGGGATCGTTAATATTCGCACCGACGACGGGGAACGCCGTCGTATTGGTGCTGTAGGGGCGCGGTACCAAGCCGCTGATTCCCGCGGCGAGCGCGACGGTTTTCGTCGTGTTCTTGGGAACGAGAACGGCGTGTTGCGCCGCGCTGTAATGCACGTGCACGTTCATCGCATCGGCGAGAAACCGGAGCGGAGCGTACGTGCGACCGCCGACGATCAGCGGCGCGACGTCGAGCCTCGTGCGCTTCGGACCGATCCACGCCGTTCGGGAGCCGATACGCAGGTGAATCGTCGGGCCGTTCGATCGGTGAACGTCGATCTCGCGGAGCGACGAGAGGTAGTCGACGCGACGGCCGAGAGCCTGCGAGAGCGCCCGCACCGGCAAGAGCGCGCGCTCTCGCACGACGATTGCGCGGGCGTTCGATCTGGTGCCTCCGATGATAATTGCGAGAGTAGCAGGGTGCATCATCGCTCGTAAAACGTCCTTCGGTTGCAGCTTGTTACGCGGGGTGTACTTTTTCAGTGAATGAACGTGGCAGCGAGCTCGGTAACCGGGTTACGATCTCGTAAGAAATCGTCTGCGCCCAGCGGGCCCAATCATCGGCGGAGATCGCTTCGCTCCCGTCGCGCCCGATGAGCGTGACTTTGGTGTCGACGGCGGCGGCAGGGGCGTTCGTGAGATCGAGCACGCAGGTGTTCATCGCGATTCGGCCGAGAATCGCGCAGCGCGTGCCGTCGATAAGAAAGGCACCGCCGTTGGAGAGCAGTCGCGGGATGCCGTCGGCGTAGCCTAGCGGCAGGACGCCGATGCGCATCGCGCGTGGTGCGTGAAAGGTGCAGCCGTAGCCGATCGCTTCGCCCGCGTCGATCTCGCGGGTCACCACGAGTTGCGAACGATAGCTCAGCGCGGGCTCTAACGCGAGCCCGGAATCCCCCATCGCCGCGTGCGTCTGCTCCGATGGCCACAGGCCGTAGAGGGCGATGCCGAAGCGCGCGAGATCGAGCCGCGATTGCGGCCAGAGCATCGCCGCCGCCGAGGCGGCGATATGCTGCTGCGCCGTCGGGAAGCGCGCGCGCAGACGTTCGCGCGCGATAGTAAAGCGTGCGAGTTGGTATTGCGTGTACGGCGAGTCGATCTCTTCGGCGGCGGCGAGGTGAGAAAAAACGCCGACGATCTCGACATCGCGGACGCCGGCGACGGCATCGAGCAGCGCATCGCACGCCTCGGCTTCGATGCCGAACCGGTTGAGGCCGGAATTGATTTTTACGTGCACGCGCGCCGGGCGCCCGCAACTGCGCGCCGCCGCGGCGATATCCCGGAGGTACCCGCCTTCGTCCCAAAGCGGCAGCTCGCAATCGTTTTCGATCGCGCTGCGCAGTGCGGAGGCGGGAACCGGCCCAAGAATAAGCAACGGCGCCGCGATCCCGGCGGAACGTAACGCGAGCGCCTCATCGATGGTGTAAACGCAGAGATAGCGCGCGTTCTTTTCAATCGCTCGGGCGACCTCGACGGCTCCGTGGCCGTAAGCGTTCCCTTTGACGACGAACGCGGCGTGCGTCGGTCCGACGAGCGTGCGAAGCGCTTCGGCGTTCGCGCGCAACGCGGCGAGCGATATCTCGAGAGCGCCGTTCACGCTACGCTTGTGCGTCGGTGGAAGTGGGAGTCATCGCAGCGACGATCCAGGCAATCGGGAGCCCGAAGAACACCATATGCGCGAGTAACTGGAAGATCAGATCGTTGGGGGTCTTCGGGTTCTGCAACACTCCGGCCGCGAGCATGACGACATCCATCGCGAGATAGACGACGACGCCGTAGGCAAGCCCCGACGGCAGCCAGCGTTTGGCGATGAAGGGCTGCGACGCGGCGACCCAGGCGAACGCGACGCCCCAGGCCAGCGAGACCAGGAGATGGATAATCGCACCGTAGAGCGGCGCGAGCGGATTGGAAAGAATCGTCTTTCCCATCGCCGCCATCGCGACGAAGCTCCAGAATTGCGCCATGGTGCCGCCTTGCGGGCGCACCTGGGTGACGTAGAGGAAGCCGTCGATCAAGATCGCGCCGACGACGCCGGCGAGGATGCCGCGGGCGAGGATCGCCGGGTACTGACGTGTGGTGGGAGGCATGCGGGCGCTCTTCTCCCGGGCGCTCGTTCGCTCCCACTAGGCTCGCCGCCGCGGCCGCGCAGGAGTGCGCGAGCGCGAGCGCGTTTGAAGGGAGTATCCGGCGGTGTCTGCGGTGCGCGAAGGCGCGAGGAGATCGATATGGCCCATCTCGAGGAACCCCAACCGACAAAAGTGACCCTAGAACGACGCGAAGGCTACGAATTTCTCGTTCGCGTCGAGGGCACGAGCGTGCCCGAGTTCATCGCCGAGGAGGGGCCGCCGCTCGGTGAGGCGCGGGGCCCGAGCCCCGATGCGATGCTCGGCGCGGCGGTGGGTAGCTGCTTGGCCTCGAGCCTGCTCTTCTGCGTGGGGAAAGCGCATGCGTCGGTCGACGGCTTGCGCGCGAACGTTTCGATTCACAAGGCGCGCAACGAGCGTGGGCGATTGCGGATCGGAGCGATCGAGGTCGAGCTTCATGCGGATATCCCCGAAGAGCAGCGCGAACGCTTCGAACGTTGCCGCGCGCTCTTCGAAGATTATTGCACCGTTACCGCAAGCGTCCGCCAGGGAATCGCCGTCGAGGTCAAGCTGACCACCTCGTAATCGCCGCGGCTCGCCGCCTCGGAAGGGAAGAAGAGAACGCCTGCTTCCTCACGAAGGCGGGACGGCGAACGAAAGAGAGGTGCCGCCATGAAGGTTCTTGCCCTTCGGAATCGCCTGCGTATCGCCGTACTTTTTGCCGTCGCCGCATTCTTCGTCGTTCCCGCGTTGGCGGCGAAAGCCCCGGCAAAAAATTATCTGGAGCGAGCGATGCCGCATCTCGTTGCAACGATGACGAAAAACTTCGCACCGTTCCGTGGAAAACGCACCGAAGCCGGCCAGTTTTACGATAGTTACGGCTTGCGCGTGCTCTCGCTGCCGCACGCCGTTATCAGCCACGCTTTTGCGGCTCCCTCGCAACGGGAGTATTGGTCGGTGCACTTCCTCTGGTATTTCCCACCGACGACGAGTATCGTTCGCGCCTCCAACCTCGCGGAAAAATATCTTGCTCCTTCGCTCAAAGGATTCATGGCAATCGGCGCACTCGATAAGCGAACCGGTGCGGTCATCACCACCTGGACCGCATCGAACGGCCGCCGCGTCATCGCAACGCCGTTCGTGCAAGCGGCGTCGGGCTCGAAGCCTGCCTCGGTCGGCGTGGTGGTCTCGGTGCGTCATTATATTACCGCACACCATCGTTTCGCGCTCTACGCTTCGGGGATGACGCCCGCGCAGCGCAAAGCGTTTCTCGGCGCCTTTGCACGAGAGGTCGTCGTTGGCCTCAAAGAGGCACCGACGGACTTTTCGGCGATTCGTGGGCGGCCGAACCGCAGTGAGTTGGGGAATGAGTTCGGAGCATACTTCGACGAAAACTACACTACATCGTTCCGCCTTGCGCAGATGTACTCAAATTGCGGAGTCGATGCGGTTTATTTTCATCCGAACCAAGAAAAAAATGATTCTCACTGGATGCTGCGTTGCGATTCGCCGACGGTCTTTGGCAATTCGCCGACGTACGATGCCGTCAGTGCTTCGATTACGAAAAATCTCCCCGCAAATTACGTGCAGCGGATGAACCGTAAAACAGCATTGGCGACATTTATGTCCGCGCACCGAACGCGATGGGATTCACCCGACGGTTCGATCTCGGTGATATTGCAAGATACCGCCGATTATACATATTCCGGCGGTATCATTTACACGGTTTCGGTTTTTCACTTTATTCCGAACCAATAGACGGGTGCTCGACGCAGATCTCGCCTAGCGCGGCGGCTTGCCGTGGCCGTGCCCGCCGTTTCCTTTGCCGTGGTTATCGGCTTTGCCGTTCTGCCGCTTTCCACGCTCGGAGCTCTTCGCGGGAGGCGCGCCGTGGTTCACGTGCATCGATTGCATCGCATGGCCGCGATTTGCCGAGTGCATGCGGCCGACGAAACTCGCGCGATTTTGCTGCGGCGAACGCCGATAGACGTTTCGATTGAAATAAACCGCATGGACGGTGTGCTGGTCGACGTGGGTGACGTAGGTGTTGTACAGGAACGTCTTTCCCTGCCATTTACCACCGTCGTAGCCGTTGCCGAAGTATCCGTGACCGTAGTTGAGATTGCCGTAATATCCGACGCTATTTCCCCAATAGCCGGAGTGATAGACGTAACCGGCGGGCGTTGCCTGCCAATACGACGGCGTCCAGACGAGGCCGGGGCGCGGAGCGTTGGTCCATCGCCCTGCGACCCAATTATAGGCGCTGCCGTTCCAGTTCCAGTAGCCCGGTATCCACATCGAATTTTGCGCGGGTGGTGCCGGTTGCTGGTAGGAGTACGTTGGAATCGGTGGCGGTGCGACGAGCGAGATAATTTGGCTCAACGTGATCGCTGCTGCCGGTCGCGGCATAAAAAATGCAACGGCGGCGAGTATCGCGACGAAGAGCGCGCGGGATGATTTCATAGAAGTGCCTTCAATCTGGGGTAAACCCATTTGATTCTTCCCCCAAACGACGATCTTCACGCATAACTACGCTCGCGAGAAGCGAAAAGCACGGCCGCCGCAAAGGGCGACCGTGCTTCCGGTTCGGCTTGCGATGCGCGCGCTTAGGCGGGCGGCCGACCATGGCCGTGACCGCCGTTATCGTGGCCGCGACCGTGTTGTTGTTGGTTGCCGCCGCCCCGATTGTCGCCGCCCTGGTTGCCGTGCCCCTGATTGCCGCGCGGTTGCGGTTGCCGGCGCTGCGGCTGGTAGCGCGGCTGCGGTTGCTGCCGCTGCGGCTGGTAGCGCGGTTGCGGTTGCCGACGCTGCGGCTGGTAGCGCGGCTGTGGCTGCCGACGCTGCGACTGGTAGCGCGGCTGTTGCCGCTGGTAGCGGGCGTTCCGAGGCGCCGCGACGTGGCCGACCTGCACGTAGCTCTGGCGGCCCTCCTGCGGTGCGCGACGCACGACGTGCGGGTCGTAGTAGACCGCGTTGCCGATGGTATTCCGATCGACGTGCGTCACGTAGCTGTTATAGCGGAAGCGGTCGCCGTCCCACTCGCCGCCGTCATAGCCCCGGCCGTAATAGCCGCAGCCGTAGTTCACGTCGCCGTAGTAGCCGACGGTGCGCCCCCAGTAGCCGCCATTCCAATAGTATCCGTTGCCGTCCCATGCCCAGTAGCCGGGGGTCCAGTAGAGGCCGGGGGCGGGTGCGGGCGTCCAGCGGCCGCGCATCCAATGGTAGCCGCCGTCCTCACCGTCCCAGCGCCAGTAGCCGGGGATCCAGATCCAGTTCGGAGCCGGCGGCGGGGGTTGTTCGTAGGCGTAGTAGGGGATCGGCGGCGGCGGGGTGCCGATGGAGATGCCGATGCCGATATTGATGCCCGCGCTGGCGGGGCGCGCCCCGAGGAGGCTCAGGGTGAAGATTGCGGCGATGAGGATCAATGCGATGCGTTTCATGCTGCTGCTCCTTTGCCGACTGTTTGCTCGGCGTCGGCTACCGGTAGAACGCTTCGGGCAGCCCGTTCGGCACGCCCCGAAGGGAGTTTAACCAATCCCTCATCCCATGAAACCGCTTGCACTCGCCGGGGGTCTCTGCTAATATCCGAGACGTTGGCACTCATATGCTAAGAGTGCCAGAACCATCTCGAAACTCATTTCGAATCACACTTTTGGAGGTTTTCCGTGAACCTGAAGCCTTTGGCCGACCGCGTGGTCATCGAGCACGTCGAGCAAGAAGAGAAGAGCGTCGGCGGCATTTTCCTTCCCGACACCGCGAAAGAGAAGCCCCAGGAGGGGATCGTCCGCGCGATCGGGAGCGGCCGCGTGCTCGACAACGGCACGACGCTTGCGATGACCGTGAAGGTCGGCGATCGCGTTATTTTCTCAAAATACTCGGGCAGCGAAGTGAAGATCGACGGCATCGAGTACCTCATCGTTTCCGAAAAAGACGTCCTGGCTATCGTCGACAAAGTGCCGGCGCACGCGTAAGGAGTTAGAAAGAAAATCATGGCTGCAAAGCAACTCGTATTTGATGAAGCCGCTCGTCGCGCCCTCGAGCGCGGAGCGAACATGCTCGCCGATGCCGTCAAAGTGACGCTCGGCCCCAAGGGACGCAACGTCGTCCTCGACAAGAAATTCGGTTCGCCGACGATCACCAACGACGGCGTGACGATCGCGAAAGAGATCGAACTCCCCGACGCGTTCGAAAACATGGGCGCGCAGCTCGTGAAAGAAGTCGCGAGCAAGACCAACGATATCGCCGGCGACGGCACGACCACGGCGACGGTGCTCGCGCAAGCGATCATCCGCGAAGGCCTGCGCAACGTGACGGCGGGAAGCAATCCGCTGCTCATCAAGCGCGGCATCGAGAAGGCCGTGGAAGTCGCGGTCAAGGAGATGGAGTCGTTCAAGCAAGTCGTCGACACCAAAGAGAAGATCGCTCAGGTCGCATCGATCTCCGCAAACGATAAAGAGATCGGCAACTTCATCGCCGACGCGATGGAGAAGGTCGGTAAAGACGGCGTCATCACCGTCGAAGAGTCCAAGACCCTGAAGACCGAAGTCGAGACCAAAGACGGCATGCAGTTCGATAAGGGCTACATCTCGCCGTACATGGTTACCGACAGCGAGCGTATGGAAGCGGTTCTCGACGATCCGTTCATCCTCGTCACCGAGCGCAAGATTACGGCGATCGCCGACATTCTTCCGTTGCTCGAAAAAGTCGTTCAGGTGCAGAAGCCGCTGATGATCATCGCCGAAGATGTCGAGGGCGAAGCCCTTGCCACGATGGTGGTCAACAAACTTCGCGGCACGTTCACCAGCGTTGCGGTCAAGGCGCCGGGCTTCGGCGACCGCCGCAAAGAGATGCTCAAGGATATTGCGACCCTCACCGGCGCGACCGTGATCAGCGAAGAACTCGGCCTCAAGCTCGATAAGGTCACCCCGGATCAGCTCGGTCGCGCCAAACGCGTCAAGATCACCAAAGAAGAGACGACGATCGTCGACGGCGCCGGCAAGAGCGATGCAATCAAGGGCCGGATCGAGATGATCAAAAAGCAGATCCAAGAGACCGACTCCGATTTCGATCGCGAGAAGCTCCAAGAGCGCCTCGCGAAGTTGTCGGGCGGCGTTGCGGTCATCCAAGTCGGTGCGGCGACCGAGACCGAGCTCAAAGAGAAGAAGCATCGCATCGAAGATGCCCTCTCGGCGACGCGCGCGGCCGTGCAAGAAGGCATGATCCCCGGCGGCGGCAGCTCGCTCGTACACGCGGTCAAAGCGATCGAGAAGTACGTCGAAACCGCGCCGAAGACCAACGGCCACGCGGCAACGTGGGCCGATGAGAAGATCGGCATCGACATCATCCGCAAGGCACTCGAAGAGCCGCTTCGTCAGATCGCGTTCAACGCGGGCTTCGAAGGCTCGGTTGAAGTGAACAACGTGAAGAGCAAGAAAGCTCCGCACGGGTTCGATGCGATGACCGGCGAGATCGTCGATATGTTCAAGTCCGGTATCGTCGAGCCGTTCAAAGTAACGCGTTCGGCGCTGCAGAACGCCGCATCGATCGGTGCGCTGATTCTCACCACCGAGACGTTGATCGCCGACAAGCCCGAGCCCAAGAAAGACGCACCGGCGATGCCGGGCGGCGGCATGGGCGGCTACGACATGATGTAATTCCGCATCGAAGCGGAATGCATGAGGCCTCGGCAGCGAACGCTCCCGAGGCCTTTCGCTTTGCTGCGCTTGGGACCGCTTGCGTCGCGCGGCCCCCGCACGGTGCCTCGATACGGTGCTTCACACCTACTCGGCGTGAGACGAACGACCGGCTCGGCGTGTGAACGCCGGGCCGAGGTCGATGAGGAAGCAAGCGATGCCGAGTGACAGATTGCACCTACGTGGAGTCTGCGCGGTGGAAGGTCGTACAGGCGGCGGCGGCGTAGGCTGCTCTCCACACGAGAGCGAGGGAGCGATGGAGCGCAGGCCCAGGTTATCTCCGGTGCAGAGTATTGCCGTCGCGGCACTCTATCTCGCTGCGTGGATCGGGAGCGATCTTCTCGGCTCGTTTTATAACGGGGCGCACGGGACGTTCTACCCGTGGTATCTCGGTGCGGCGCTAACCTTCTACCTCATCTACACCTTCGGATACGCATACGCGCCCTTGGCAATCGTCGCCGAGATCGCGCGTCCGCTGCTCTTTCCGGCTACGGCGCATCTCGCGTTTGCCGTCTATCTCGAGTTTGGCATCATCGCGGCGATCGGCTACTCGGTCGTCGTCTTTATTCTCAAGCGCGTGCTCGTCGTTCGCCTCCCGTTTGAAACGTTTCAAGACGCCGCAAACTTCTGCGGCGTCGCGATCGTTGCACCGTTAATCCTCGCGCTGATTCCGGCCGCGATTGCGGTTTCGATCTTCGGCGGCGGCTGGCAACATTATCTCCGCGAGGTCGTCAGCTTTTGGGTCGGCGATACGCTCGGGCTGCTGGTGCTCGTGCCGATCCTCGCGACCTATCTCACCCCGCGCTTCATGCCCGAACCCGAGGAGAGCCGTCCGCCGGTCTTCGATATTCAACTTCGCGAACGTATCTTGCTCTACGCAACGGTCGTCGGCGCGACGCTGCTGGGATATGCAGCGGTACTCACCGGCGTCAGCGGCGATCCGCTGCGGTATTTCGTTTTTCTCCCCCTGATGTGGATGGCGGCGCGCGGCGGGCTGCGGTTGGCGATCCCCGGCATTTTTGTGACCGATGCGTTAACCAGCGTGTTGAATTACATCTTTCCCACGACATCGATTCACCCCATCGATCTCCAGACGTTCATCGTCATCTCCGCGATTTCATCGCTCTCCGTCGGTGCGCTGGTCGATCAACGCGCGCGAGCAGAGCGGCAGACGCGGGCGCTCGCATTCACCAATTCGCTCAGCGGTTTGCCGAACCGTCGCGGCCTCGAACGCTGGCTCGGGCATACCGAAGGCGCGCTCTTGCTCGCATTGATCGATATCGACCACATGAAGCTCACGAACGAGGGACTCACGCGGGCGGCCGGCGACGAACTACTCAAACGCATTGCCAAACGCTGCGCCGATTTCTCCGCTGCGGAGTTCGTCGCTCACGTTAGCGCCGATGAATTCGCAATCGTCGCGCGTGGGAGCGCCGAGAGCGCCGAGCAACTTGGGCGGCGCATTGCGGAAATCTTCGAAGACCCGATCGCCGTCGAGGAGCACGAATTATACGTCTCGGTCTCGGTGGGGATCGCCTTTGCAAACGCAGCCTCCGACTACGAAGAAGTCCTCCGCCATGCGGATCTTGCCATGTACCGGGCGAAGCAGGCCGGACGCGGCCGTGCCGTTCTCTATACCCCCGATCTCGCCGACGAAAAACGAACGCTCTCGTTGGCAACGGAGTTGCACGCCGCCGTGCGAAACCGTGAATTCGTCCTCTTCTATCAACCGATTTTCGAATTCGTCGGCGAAAACTTACGCTGCACGGGCGTCGAGGCGTTGCTGCGTTGGAATCATCCGCGCTTAGGGTTTCTAGAACCCGCAGCGTTCCTGGATTTTCTTGAAAATATGACGCTCGCCGAGCGGGTCGGCTTGTGGGTGCTCGGCGAGGCGGCGCGGCAGGCGCGTGAATGGCTCGACGCCGATATCGACCTCCAGGTGTGGATCAATCTCTTTCCGCGCCAGGCGCTCGACCCGCAACTCCCCGAGCACATCAAGACGCTGCTCGACGAGCACGGCCTCTCGCCGTCGCGCTTCGTCCTCGAGATTGTCGAACGGGTCATCGCCGAGGATACGAACGATATCGAGCGTGCGGTGCGGGCGCTACGCAATCTCGGAACGATGACGGCGATCGACGATTTCGGCACCGGACATTCTTCGCTCGCTCGTCTGCGCGAAGTGCCGGTTGACGTGATGAAGATCGACCAGCAGTTCGTTGCGCGCTGCGAGATCGACGACAAGGCCAGCGGTGTCGTGCAGGCGGTTCTCAAGATCGCGCAGGAACTTCGCCTGCGGCCGCTCGCCGAAGGCATTGAAAACGAAGCACAATTAGAGCGTTTACGCTTCTACGGATGTCGCTACGTCCAGGGATATTTTCTCGCACGGCCAATGAGAGCTGACGATTTCTACCGTTGGTTGACCGCGGCTCGCGTCTAGCGACCTGCGTTTCCTCCGAGGGCTCCTGCATAGCGAACGTTCCGTAACCTGCTTTACAGGTAGGAGTCGCGCCGGGGCACGCAAACATCTTCGGCTATGGGCAATGCGACGGTCAACGATTTTACGATCCGGGTCGCTACGGTAAACGGCTCCGGGAGTCAGTCCTCCAACTTGGTGCTGACGAATGCGATCTTTCGGCTCGGCGTTCCGGTAGCGCCGAAGAATGTTTTTCCTTCGAACATCGAGGGACTTCCAACCTGGTACGATATTCGCGCCACGTCGCGCGGATATCGATGTCGCACGCGAACGATCGACCTGCTGGTCGCGCTCAACGCGGCGACCTGGGTGCAGGATGTGGCCAGCGTTCGGCCCGGCGGCGCGATCGTCCACGAAAGCACCTATCCGGTCTCCGGGATTACGCAGCGCAACGATATCGCGTACTATCCAGTTCCCTTTACCGAATTGGCGAAAGCGCACGTGAAAGACGGCGCGATGCGCAAGTATCTCACGAATATGATCTACGTCGGCGTCCTCGCCGAACTGCTGCGCATTCCCGAATCGACGATCGAGGCGGCAATCGGCGCGCAATTCAAGAGTAAGCCGAAGGCGGCTGCGGCGAACCTCGAAGCGGTTCGCATCGGCTCTGCCTACGCGCGCGAACATTTGTCGGCGGTGGAAGGCATCGCGCTCGAACCGATGACCGGTGCGACCGACGAGCTGTTTTTCATCGATGGAAATCGTGCCGCTGCGTTGGGCTGCGTGATGGGCGGCTGCACCGTCAGCGGCTGGTATCCCATCACGCCGGCATCCTCGCTCTGCGAATCCTTTATCGCGCTCTGCGAAAAATATCGGGTCGATCCCGCGACCGGCGAGCAGAAGTACGCCATCGTTCAAGCCGAGGACGAGCTCGCGGCGATCGGCATGGTGATCGGTGCCGGGTGGGCCGGCGCGCGGGCGATGACCGCGACGTCGGGGCCGGGCATCTCGCTCATGGCCGAATACGTCGGCTACGCTTCGTTCGCGGAGATTCCGGCGGTGATCTTCGACGTGCAGCGCGTGGGGCCGTCAACCGGGTTACCGACGCGTACGATGCAGGGCGACTTGAGTTTCGTTTACACGCTGGGGCACGGCGACACGAAGCATCCCGTGCTGCTGCCGGGCACGGTTGAAGAGCTGTACGAAGACGGTATGGCCGCGCTCGATCTCGCCGAGCGCCTGCAATGTCCGGTCTTCGTTCTTTCGGACCTCGATCTCGGAATGAACTCGTGGCTGACCAAACCGTTCGCGTTTCCGGAGAAGCCATTCGATCGCGGTAAATTGCTTCGCGCCGAAGACTTAACCGCGCGACCCGATTGGGGGCGTTATCGCGATATCGACGGCGACGGCATTCCCTATCGAACGATTCCGGGAACCGATCATCCCGCCGCCGGATACTTTACGCGCGGCACGGGGCACGACGAAGAGGCAAAATACTCCGAGAGCCCCGACGTATGGTTGCGCAATCTCAACCGGCTCGCCCGCAAGCACGATACGGCGCGCACCTTGGTTCCGCAACCTCAGTGCGATGATACGGGGAACTCCGTCGGGATTCTCGCCTACGGCTCCACCCACCATGCCGTCGTCGAGGCGCGAGATCTGCTGCACGCAGCGGGCTTCGAGAGCGATTATCTCCGCGTGCGCGCGTTGCCGCTCGCCGCGGAGGTCGGCGCCTTCATCGACCGCCACGAGTGCGTCTACGTCGTCGAACAGAATCGCGACGGCCAATTGTTGGGAATCCTTCGCAACGAGTTACGCGCCGACCAAATAGCCCGTCTTCGTTCGATCCGGCACTACAGCGGTGTGCCGATCGATGCATCGGCGATCGTCGAGCCGCTGATGGAATCCCGAAAAGAACTCGCCCACGCAGGAGGTACGCGCTCATGACCGCTTCGGCACAAACGCTCAACATTATCGGCCTCGCGCGCGACGTCTACAAAGGGTCGCCGACGACGCTCTGCGCCGGCTGCGGGCATAACTCGATAACCAACCACCTCATCAAGGCACTCTACGAATACGGCGTACCTCCGCACCGTTTAGCGAAGATGAGCGGCATCGGTTGCAGTTCCAAAACGCCGGCGTATTTCGTCGACCAAGCGCATGGCTTTAACGGTCTCCACGGGCGCATGCCTTCGGCTGCAACCGGAGCGAAGCTGGCAAATCGCGAGCTGATGGTGTTGGGGATCAGCGGAGACGGCGATACGGCATCGATCGGTCTCGGCCAGTACTGCCACATGATTCGTCGCAACGTCGATATCACGTACATCGTCGAAAACAACGGCGTCTACGGGCTCACGAAGGGGCAATTCTCGGCGACCGCCGACGTCGGTTCGACGCTCAAGCACGGCGGAACCAATGCCTACACGACGATCGATCTCTGCGGTCTGGCAATCGAGCTCGGCGCCACCTTCGTCGCCCGCTCGTTTTCGGGGGATGGGAAACAGCTCGTGCCGCTGCTCGAGGCGGCGTTCGCGCATCGTGGAACGGCGATTCTCGATATTATTAGCCCCTGCGTTACGTTTAACGACCACGAAGGCTCGACCAAGAGCTATGCATACGTCAAGGAGCACGACGTGCTTCTCAATGCTCCCGATTTCATTCACGCAGGCGAAGAGATCGTCGTCGATTACGAACCCGGAACCGTACAAGATGTCGCGCTCGACGACGGTTCGCATCTACTTTTGAGAAAACTCGACCGCGAATACGATGCAACCGACCGCCTCGGCGCGCTACGGACGATTCACGAAAGCCGTACTCGCGGCGAGTTCGTCACCGGGCTGCTCTTCGTGAGCGGCGACGAACCCGATCTCTGCACGCGCGAGCGAATGCCGGCTCGTCCGCTTCACGCATACGGAGAGGAAGAGCTCCGCCTCGACCGCGCGACGTTCGCGAAGATCGCGGGCGGAGCATAATCGCGAACGTTGCGAGGGTCTACGATTCCCGGCGCAGGCTCTCGGTGTTCTCGGCGATGCGAAAGACGGCGACGATAAATTCAAGATAGATGCGCGCGCCGATCGAGCCGATGACGAAGATGATCGGGGTAAGAATGATATGCAGGAGGATGCTACCGAAGCTCGGCTCCTGCGGCGGCCCGAAGAACGAATACTCCGGGACGAATGCGGAGCCTAAATAGGCAAGCGAACCCATCGCGACACCGACGAGTGCGAGAACGTACACGATTTGGATGATTTTCGGCGTGATGAACGCGTGAAACGAAAGATCGTAGAGCGAGGACAGAAAGCCCTTGGCGGCAGATTGATTCACGAAAGCCCTCCTAGACGGTATACAGAGTAGCAGGAGAAAGCGCTTCGTCCGCAGCCTTGGTTGCCCTGCCGAGCATTTCCACGAACGTTGAATAATCACGATAAGGAGCACGTCATGCCGATCGCTCAAGCCGCCGTCAACCATCTCTTGCACGCGACGGCGCAGATCCGTCTGCTGCCCAATCCCGGGGGCTACGGCGCTGCGAAGGATATCCCGTTCGTGCGCGTCCGTGGTGCCGCAGAAGGGAGTTCGGCGGGCTTTGCCGATGCGCGTTACGCCGTTTCGGGGACGATGGGGCCGGAGTCGCAAAGAATCGTTGCGCTCCCGCTGATGAGCGGTGGAAGCGGAGGCGACTTTACGGTCTTGCTCTACGCGGCGGACGGAGCGGGCAGACTGCGCTACGCCGGAAAAATCGATTGGGGCGGCGGCCATATCGGGGTCGCCGTCACCTTTGCCACGATCGTCGTTACCGAACCGATCTACGGTGCGAACGATCCCAACTGCTGCCCGAGTGCGTATCTCGTCGAGCTCTATCAGGTTCGCAACGGGAAGCTGACGCGCGTCGGCAGCGCGAACGTGCCGAAGCCGGGTTAGCCGGCGCTCTCGCCGCGAGCGCGCTTTCGCGCGGCAAAAATCGCATAGACCGGGAGCCCGCTGGCGATGATTCCCCAGCCGATGAGCGTGTCGACCGGTGCTTTATAGAGCGCCCCCGCGACGATCGAAAACGCGATCGCCGTAAAAAGAGCGGTCGAATACGGGTGCAAAGGAACCTGCATATAGGGCTGCGGCGCGCCGCCGCGAGCGTCGCGCGCGCGAATAATAAAAAGTGCGATGCCGGCGAGCATGAGAAACAGAAAATCGGCGCTGGTAATATAGTTGAGCAATTGGTCGTAACTGCGCGAGAGCGTTAACCCCACGACGATAACCGCCTGAATGAGGATTGCTACGATCGGTGCGCCCGTGCGCGGATCGAGCTTTGCGAAAGCGCGGAAGAAAAATCCGTCGACCCCCATTTGATAATAGACGCGCGGTGCGGTGAGAAGTTGGTTGCTGACGAATCCGAGTAACGAAAGCGCCACAACGGCACCGACGATTCGCTCGGCGACCGGTCCGAACGCCACGCGCGCGACATCGGCGATCGGCGTCGTCGTCGCTGCGAGTCCGGAAATTCCGAGTGCGTGTACGAGCACGGCGTTAATCGCAACGTAGATCGCGGTGACGCCGAGTACGCCAAGTGCGAGCCCTCGCGGAAGCGAACGAACCGGATCGCGAATCTCCGCCGAGACATAGGTGCCCGGTCCCCACCCGAGATACGAAAAGAGCACCGGAAGCATTGCGGCACCGAGCAGTCCGAGCGAGGGTTGCGGCGCCGCAGCAACCGCGGCGGCGGGCGCACGCGGCGCCACGAGTGCGATAACGATAAAGCATGCGAAGGCGAGAATCTTCGCGAGCAGAAAGCCGTTCTGCGTGTTGGCACCCGAGCGCACGCCGAACGCGTTGATTGCGGTGAAAAGCAGCACCGCAGCGATTGCGAGCGCGGCGAGCGTCGCCGGCGTCGACGCGATTCCCAGCACCGGTGCGGCGTAACCGGCAAAGGCGATCGCCGCCGAGGCGGCCCCGCCGCTCATCGCAATGAAGAGCAGCATCCAGCCGAAAACAAATGCCAGCGCCGGATGAAAAGCGTCGCGCAGGTACGCATAGAGGCCGCCGTCGAGCGGGCGCCGGGCGGCGAGTTCGCCGAGAACGAGGGCGCCCAACAGCGATATAATACCGCCGAGCACCCACGCTCCGAGCATTGCAGCCGGGGTTCCGAGGTCGCGCGCGACGACCGACGGCGTGCGAAATATTCCCGAACCGATGACACCGCCGATGGTAACGAGCGCTACATCGAGCGTCCCGAGCCGACGGCGTAGCTTCACGCGCCGGCGGAAGTTTGCAGCAGCGCGAGTTCTTTCGGAGGAGCGAAGATAATCGCCGGTTCACGTTCGCCGAAATCGACGACGACGGCGTCGCCGACGAGTTCGCGGATTCGATCGACGATACGCGCCACGAGCGTCTCGGGCGATGAGGCCCCGGCGGTGACGCCGATTCGCGCGTGCCCGACAAACCACTCCGCGCGAAGTTGTTCGGTGCAATCAACGAGATAGGCCGCCGCGCCGATCTGTTCGGCGCATTCGCGAAGGCGTTGCGAATTCGAACTGTTCTCCGAACCGACGACGACGACCACGCTCACCGCGGCGGCCAACGCCTTTACCGCGACTTGGCGATTCTGCGTTGCGTAGCAAATATCGCTGCGTGCGGGTTCGCGCAGCGCCGGAAAACGCTCGCGCAATGCGGCGAGGATCGCCACCGTGTCGTCGAGGGAGAGCGTCGTCTGCGTGACGACGGCAACGCGCTGGGGATCGGGAACCGAGACCGCGAGCGCCTGCTCGACATCTTCAACCAAGGCGATGCCGCCGGGAACGTGTCCCAGCGTGCCGTCGACTTCATCGTGATTCCGATGGCCGACGAGTAAAACGAAGTAGCCGTCTTTCGCGAAGCGTAGTGCTTCGAGATGCACCTTTGAGACCAGCGGACAGGTCGCATCGACGATGCGTAGCCGACGTTCGCGCGCTTCTTTTTGCACCGCCGGCGAGACGCCGTGCGCGCTGAAGACCGCCAACGCACCGTTCGGGATCTCTTCAAGCCCTTCGACGAAGACGACGCCGCGTGCGCGTAGACCCTCGACGACCTCGCGGTTGTGCACGATCTCACGGCGAACGTAGAGCGGAGCGCCGTGCGCTTCGATGAGCTGTTCGACGATATCGATCGCGCGGTCGACGCCGGCGCAGAAGCCGCGCGGATTGGCTAGCAAAATCTCGGTCATAGGCGGATGGTACAGCCTACGCCCCCGGGTTCAGTAAGACCTTGATGGCGCGACGCTGGTCCATCTCAGCGTACCCCTCGGCGACGCGATCGAGCGCGATCCGACGATCGAAGACGCGCCCCGGGTGTATTTGCCCGGCGACGCAGGCCGCCATCAGCGTCTCGATATAGGCACGCGCCGGTGCAAGCCCGCCGCGTAGGCTGAGGTTCTTGAGGAAAACGGAGCGGAGATCGGGGAGCTTCACGTTATGCGGAACGCCGACGAACGTCACCGTGCCGCCGGGGCGCGCGGCCGCGATCGCGAGGTTGAAACTCTCTTCGTTCCCGACCGCCTCGACGATCGACGGGGCGCCGCCTTGGGTCATTTCAAGCAGACGCTCGAGCGTCTGCGGATCGTGCGAGTCGAGGCAATCGTCGGCGCCGAAATCGGCGGCGATCTTCAGGCGTTCGGCGTTATGTCCGACGGCGATGACGCGCGCGGCGCGATGGACGCGCGCGGCGGAGAGCACCGCGCAGAGACCGACTGCGCCGTCCCCGACGACGATGACGGTTCCGCCGTTGCCGGCACCGGCGGTCGTGGCGCCGTGATGGCCGGTCGCCATCACGTCGCACAAGGTTGCCGCATCGGCGAGCATCTCGTCGTTGTCGCGCATCGCTTCATGCATGACGGCAAGCGTACCGTCTGCGTACGGAACGCGGACGAACTCCGCTTGCGCGCCGTTTGCATCGTCGCCCCAAAAACTGCCGTGTTCGCACGAGGTCTGTAAGCCTTGTCGGCAATAGGCGCAGGTGCCGTCGCCGATTGCAAAGGGAGCGATCACGGCATCGCCGGGCTTCACGTTGCGCACCGCGGCGCCGACCTCTTCGACGATGCCGATAAATTCGTGGCCGGTACGCTCGCCGGGCTCGCGTTCGACGACTCCGCGGTAAAACCATAAGTCGCTGCCGCAGATCGCCGCGCGCGTGACGCGGACAATAGCATCGGTCGCTTCGCGGAGCGACGGGTCGGGAACGCTCTCCAGGCGCACGTCGCGCGTGCCGTGATAGACGGTTGCTTTCATCACTTCGCTGGACCCCCGGCGGAGCTCCGCGGTTGCACGCTCGGAAAAACCTCGTCGGCGAAGGCTCGCACGATCGCGGTAAAACGCGCGCTCTCACGTAACGGTGCGGAATGATCGGCCCCGGCGACGATCTCGCGCCGCGCGTGCGGCGCGTTGCGCAGATATCGCGATTCGTCGGAGCGAAAGATGAGATCGTATTCGCCGTTGACGACGAGCAGTGGATGGTCGTACAGCGCGATGAGGTCGCTTTGACGCATGCCGTGCACCGCCATTTCGCTCGTTGAATCGAGGACGCGTGGATCGAACGGAATCCCTTCGATCTCGCGCGCCCATTCATCGCCCACGACGGCGCGCAATGAAAGCGATGCAATCGAACGGTAGAGCGGATCGGGAAGCGCGCCCATCGCTTGCGCCATCACGCGAAACGGTAAGCGCTTCCATCCGTCAAAATCGTAGGTGGCGCCGGCGAGAAGTAACGCGCGACTTGCGTCGAGATGTTGCGAAAAATAGCGCACGGCGACGAAACCGCCGAGCGAGTAACCGACGACCAGCGGCGGCGCCGCGCATGCTTCGAGCGCGGCGTCGATCGCTGCGGTAACGTGTGCGATATCGAACGGCTCGTTCACGCGCCCGCCGTGCCCGGGCAGATCGATTGCGACCGCGTAATAGCGGTCGGCAAGGGCGGCTGCATGCCGGGCCCAGATCGTCTTCCCCAAACGCAGCCCGTGGAGGAAGAGAATCGGAGGGCGTCCGCGCTCCCCGTACGTTGCGATGGTCGAGGCGTCGTTCATCGCCGAACAACCTGCGCGCCCCGCCTAGGTTTCGCCTGCACGCGGCGAATGAGGCGAACATGCAACCGATTCAAGCGCTCGCTCTTCTCCTCGCGTTTGCCCCGCAGCAGACGCCGACCGCAATTCCGACGCAGCCGCCGGTCATGGCGGCGCCGCCGCTGGCACCATTGCCCAGCGATACGCTCGACAACGGCCCTTGCCTGGACTCCCCGCGCGCCGTACCGCTCGATCTGCAGGCCCCGGTGTCGGTCGGGAATCAGATCGTGCGGATCGACAAGGTCGTCTCGACCGATTCGATGATGCCCGGCGAGGTCATCGGTTATCTCTATACGCTCCAGGACGGCACGACCTGGCTCGGGCAGCGGACCCCCGATTACATGTCTGCCGCCGATTCACGGGCGATCAACCTCGTGCTCGCCGCCTCGCGGCTCCCAGCCGATACCGAGACCGCCTTCCCGCCGCAGATGCGCTACGGGGTGGCCACGCACTACCGGCAGTTCTTCCCGGTCCAGATTCAAGCGAGCGCTCTGCCGGCGCTCCGGGTGCGGATCGATCCGTGCGTCGCCTGGCCCTCGGGGCGCCAGCTCCCCGATCCACGCCTCTGACGGGTTAGCACTTGATGCATCCGACTGCTAATGGTATGGGTTAGGGGTGCAATGGAGTTTGTAATTCGCGGGCGGTGCGGGCGATTTGAACCCAACGCCGACGCCTTCCTCGACGAAGAGCGGGGCGCGCTCGTCGTCACGCTCGAGGTCGCCGGAGTCGCCCCGGAATCGCTACGCTTGACGGTCGAGGCGGATCGCCTCCTGATCGCCGGGCGCCGCTTCGATACGCTGCCGCAGCGTCGCGGTTCGTTCGTGCTCAAAGAGATCGCCTTCGGTGATTTCGGCCGCGAACTCCACCTGCCCGTTCCGGTCGATATCGAGCGGACCTCGGCGACCTACCTCGACGGCTTGCTCTCCATCGTGCTGCCCATCGCAGCGACTGCATATATTCCGACCGCGCGAAATGACGTGCGGATCATCGTGCAAAGGATCGTCATCTAACATGGCCGCGAAAGCGAAACCCATCGTCCCCGCCGGGCTGCTCGGCATTCTGCCGTTGCAGGAAGCCGTGCTGTTCCCCAATACCGTCATTCCGCTTGCGGTTGTAAAGAAGCCGGGAATTCGGCTCGTCGAAGAGGCAATCCGCGAAGGTCGTCCGATCGGGTTGACCGTTCTGAAGGACCGCGAGATCGAAAATCCGGGCCCCGACGACGTCGAACGTATCGGCACCATCGGCGTGATTCAAAAAATGCTGAAGGTTCCCGACGGCACGCTGCGTTGCATCGTGGCCGGCCAATCGGTGTTCCGTATCGAGCAATTCACGCAGAGCGAACCGTACATGGTCGCTGCGTATACGGAACTGCCCGATAAAACCGTCGAGAACGAAGCGCGCGTTGCGATGCATCGCAACCTTGCCGGGCTCTTCCAGAAGCTTCTCTCGTACTTGCCGCAGGCGCCGCGCGAGATGGAGATGGAAGTTCAGAACATCACCGATTCCAACGTGCTTACGTATTTCGTCGCCTCGACGATGCGCCTGGAGACGTCGGAGCGCCAAGCCCTGCTCGAGGAGCGCGACACCGCCAAGCGGATGCGCAAGCTCACGATGCTGCTCACCAAGGAACTCGAAGTCGTCGAGCTCGGGCACAAGATTCAAGGCGACATTCAACGCGAGATGGACAAGAATCAGCGCGAGTTCTATCTGCGCCAGCAGTTGCGCGCGATTCAAGAAGAGCTCGGCGAGATCGATCCGCAGCTCGCCGAACTCAACGAGTTAAAGAAAAAACTCGATGAAGCAAAGTTGCCTGAAGAAGCCCTAAAGGCCGCCGAACGGGAACTCGATCGCCTCTCGAAAGTGCCGCAGGCGAGCCCCGAATACAGCGTCATCCGCACGTATCTCGATTGGCTCGTTCAGTTGCCTTGGAACGTCGAAACGACCGACGCGATCGATATCCGCAAAGCGCGCGAGATTCTCGACGAAGATCATTACGATCTTGAGAAAATCAAAGATCGCATCGTCGAATATCTCGCCGTCGGCAAGTTAAAGAATCGCCTGAGCGGCCCGATCCTCTGTTTTGTCGGCCCTCCGGGCGTCGGTAAAACGTCGTTAGGGCAATCGATCGCCCGCGCGATGGGCAGAAAGTTCGTGCGCCTTTCGGTCGGCGGCGTGCGCGATGAAGCCGAAATTCGCGGCCACCGGCGCACCTACATCGGCGCGATGCCGGGAACGATCGTGCGCGCGATTCGCGATGCGGGAACGCGTAATCCGGTCATGATGATCGACGAGATCGACAAAGTGGGTTCCGATTTTCGCGGCGATCCGCAGTCGGCGCTGCTCGAAGTGCTGGACCCGGAGCAGAATAAGGGCTATCGCGATCACTATCTCGACCTGCCGTTCGACTTGAGCCAAGTGCTTTTCGTCTGCACGGCAAACTCCCTCGACACGATCTCCCCGCCGTTGCGCGATCGTATGGAGATCATCCAGCTCTCCGGCTATACCGAGTTCGAAAAATTGCAGATCGCCAAACGCTATCTGCTCAAGAAACAACGCCTCGCCAACGGCGTGAAAGAATCGCAATCGCAGATTAGCGATACTGCGCTCCGTGCGATCATCAACGACTATACGCGCGAAGCCGGCGTTCGCAATCTCGACCGAGAGATCGGCACCGTCTTCCGCAAAATTGCGCGCAAGGTCGCCGAAAACGCACGCTATAAGACGCGGGTGAAACCGGAGAGCTTGGTCGAGTACTTGAAGAAGCCGCGCTTCTTCAACGAAGTAAAGAAACGCGTCGCCTCGGTCGGCGTTGCGACGGGTATGGCGTGGACGCCGGTCGGCGGCGACATTCTCTTCATCGAGACGCAGGTAATGCCGGGAAGCGGCAAGGTCGTGTTGACCGGACAGCTCGGCGACGTGATGAAAGAGAGCGCGCAAGCCGCGGTTTCCTTCCTACGCTCGCGCTCGTCGGAGCTCGGCCTCGCCGAAGATTTCTTCGCCAAGCACGACATCCACATTCACGTCCCTGCCGGCGCGACGCCGAAGGACGGCCCGTCGGCGGGTATCGCGTTGGTCACTTCAATCGCGTCGATGCTCACCGGGAACAAGGTCGATCCGAATCTTGCGATGACCGGGGAGATCACGTTAACGGGGCAAGTGCTGCCGATCGGCGGATTGAAAGAGAAAGTGCTCGGCGCGCGTCGTGCCGGAATTTCGAAAGTGCTTCTGCCCAAACGGAACGAAGTCGATCTCGACGATATTCCCGAGGAGGTACGAGCGCAGATGACGTTCGTATCGGTCGAAGAGCTCTCCGAGGTGCTCTACCACGCTTTGGGCAAACGCATCATCGCCCCGGTTCCGCTCGGAAACGAGAGCCTCAAACGCAACGGTATCGTCGTGCCGATGCCCAAACGGGGCGTCGGTAAACGTTCCGGTGCGACGCGCGGCCGTACGAAAGTAACGCCGCGCCCCGCATCGCGAGCGTAACGCTACCGATTGACGAGCGTCGGCGAAGCGAGGCTTTCGCCGAAGAGATGCGCGAGCTCGTAGGCCGGTGCGGCCTGTAGCTCGCGCATAACGGCACGCGAGTAGGTACGATATTCGCGGAGCGCTCCGAGCCGATCGTGCGCGATCAAACGAGAGCGGATGAGGATGCTCCACGCCCGCTCGTCGCATTCATCGAATGCAAGCGCGCGTCGCGCGAGGTGCATCGAACGTTCGATCTCTCCGTCGTGGAGCGCGCGGTCGGCGAGCGTCGTCACTACCGACTGCCGGAACTCCTCAAGTCGCCGATAGGTCGGCGCGAGCCACTCGGGGATATCGTAATGCAGAGCGGCATTCATTGCGTCCTCGAGTCGTTCTGCGAGCTCGTCGTCGGCATGCTGCTCGGGAGCGTTCCAGAGTTCGGCGAGTGCCCAAAGATCGATGGCGAAGCGCGTGTCGTCGAGTCGATAGCAGTGCGCGTGCGCCGAGAGCAGGTCGGCACCCAGGCGTCGCCGGATGCGGTGGAGCGCGACGTAGAGCCGATTCTTGGCGACCGCTTCTGCGGCGTGGGGCCAGAGTAAAGCCGTGAGGCGGTCGGCACAGATGCCGCGCCGATGGAGGGCGAGGGCAAGCAGCAACTCCCGTTCGCCGGAAGTAAGCACGAACCGCTCCTCGCCATGCACGGCATAGCCGGGGAGCAGTTGGAGATCGATCCTTGCTTCGCTCATCGCCCAAAGATTACTCGCCGGTCCTTACAAAACGGTCACAACCGCTCGATCTCGCCGGCTTGGCGGCAAAAATGCTCGAATTGCGACGAGGGTGCAAGCCCGAGGCCGCGTTCCAGCGCATGGCGACACTCGGCATAGATGTGCCGCACTCCCACTTGGTCGTCGGTGGCGAGGAGGGCGCGAACGGCGAGCAGGTAGCCGCTCTCGTCGCAGGGATCGAGCCGGCGAAGATTCTCGGCGATGCTCAGCGGCGTTCCGGGATCTCCGAGCGCAAGCGAAGCCTCGCCGAGTTGCAGCAATGCGTCGCGCCGGACGCCCTCCAGCCAGAGCTCGAACTCGGCGAACCATTCCCGGTGGCGAAGGGTCGTTGGGATCGTGCCGACGACGAGCGGCCGAAGTCGCCGCAGCTCGTCGATATTCTCGGTGCGCATTGCGGCTCGCAGATCGTCAAGATCGGTGCGTACCGTAGCACCGAGGGCGTACCGGCGTCGAGACGCGACGATCGAATCGGGCGGAAGCTTTTTCCGTAATCGCGAGATCGTTGTTTGCAGCGCGCGGCTCGCCGCGTGCGTATCGCGATCGGGCCAGAGCGCTGCGGCTATTTGCCCGCTCGGCACCGCTGCCGAGTGAAGCGCGAGGTAAACGAGTACTTCAATCTCGCGACCGGTGACGCCGATCGTCGCGGAATCGACCTCGAGGAGGCCGCGATAAACGCTCAGAAGCACCGTCGCGTTCGGCGAAATTGCATGCGGCGATCGATCGAGGCGCGTATTTTCGGCGGTCGCCGGCTGGAGCGCGACTTGAATTTCGGAAATCGCTTGCGAGGTATCGCGCTCGACATAGAGGTTCGCCACGAATTGTTTTTCCGTGCCGTATCGATCGCGCAGTGCGATTTCACAGGCGGCGCGACCGTGCGAGTCGACACGGATCGCCGCGCGGGCCAGTCTCGTTGCGAGGGCGCCCTCCCGGATCGAGGCGATTTCGCCGATGTGTTTCCCGAGCAGCGCTTCGCTCGATACTCCCAGCAACGCTTCGATATTCGACGTGGCGTAGAGAACGCGTCCGTCTCGCCCGACGCGCACGAGGATGGTTTCGAGTGCCGAGAGCACGCGCCCCATCGTCCGCTCCAGACGCAAGCGGTCGCCGATGGCGAAGGCGAGCAAAATGCACTCGCTTCCGGTTCCGATCTCGGCCCCGTAAAGGCCGATGCCGCTGTGAATGCCGACGATATATTGCCAGACGGCAATGCAGACAAACACAAGTAGAATCGGGTAACTCAGTAAAAAATATCGTGCCGGTCGGTAGCCGCCGCGCGCCCGGCCGATCGTTGCGGCGACGACCAGCACCGACACCGCGAGCATCAACGCAATGGGAATGACGCCCTGCGGATTGAGGTCGATGGCCGTCAGGTGCCGGAAGAGAACGACGACGGGGAGATAGCCTAGTAAGGCGACGATACAGAACAGCAGCAGCCGGTCGATTCGTCGCGCATAACGCGCGGTTTGAAGAAACGAACGCGCGAACTGTGCGTAGAGGGCGACGTTCGGGCCCCACAGGACGTACTCGATCTCACCGTTGTGCCACGGACCGAACGGCCACCCGAGCCGCCACAAAATATCGTTGCGGAATAATTGATAGAGAACGAGCGAACAGAGATAGGCGAGATACCAGCCGATGAACGGCTCTCCCGAGACGACGAAGAGCGCGAGCATCGTCAGCGCGGTTCCGCCGAGCAGCCCGAAATAAAGATAGAGCGGTACGTGCCCGGGCTCGTTGCGAAGGACGAACGAAACCGGGGCCGCTCGAATGCAACCGCTGCTCGCCGGCGTTCCAAAGATGCGGACGAAGAACGAGTGCCGCGCCCACGAATTCGGAATGGTCAGCGCCGGCGGCCCCCCGTAGAGGACGTGGCCGTCGTCGGGAATCTCGTCGTCGAAAGGCGAGCTCCGCCGGCCGGAGGGTCGCTTGCGATAGGCGAGTGCGGCGCGGCTTCCAGGGGGAGCAAATATCTCCCACGGGCCGCTGTTGCGCGGGGCGGCGAGTGCGACTCGCTCGAGCGAACTTCCCGCCGATGTTGCTTCTTGCCGTACGACGCGCACGCAGGGGGCGAGGGCCGGGTGGAGCCAGGCCATTGCGAGAGCGAGCGCGAGCGTTGCAGCGGTCATTGGCTTGCTTACTCTTCTTGTCCGCGCAGCGCGCTCCCGTCCCCGAGCTAAGGGGAATGTAAGATCGTCGCTCTACGCTGCCTGGAAACACCGCCGACTGGAGATCACCGACCGATGCGACGCAGTAGTCTTTCTTTGATCCTCGCCTTTTATGGGGCGATCGCCGTGCTCGGGGGCTGTGGAGGCGGTGGGAGTTCGCAGGCGATCCCGCCGACCCCGGCGCCCGCGGGCCCGACGGGCCTGAAGTTGACCCAGGCGGGCGGCCCGGTCGTGCTTCCGACCGCCGGCGGCTACGCCGGAACCCTCCAACTCCCGAGCAATAACGCGCCGAGCGGAACGACGATTTCACTTGCGGCAGCGACCGCGGCACCTGTGGGCGCGCCGACCCCCCAGGCGCTTCATCGCACGCACGATATGCGGTCGCCTCAGGCAACGTTGGTGCCGACGGTGCTCTTCGTGTTGACGATTCAAGTATCGCAGAACGTCACGTTTACCAGCACGCCGAGTCTCTCGATTCAATTGCCGGCGGCGATATCGACGGTCAACGAGGCCTTCTACATCGCGCTTTTCTCGGGCGAGAGCGCCCAATCGCCACTACTGACAAGCTTGGGGCCGGCGACGATCTCCGGATCGACCATAACGTTTGCCGGCAGCGCAACGCCGTTGACGCTCGATGCCGGGGTGACATATCTGCTCGAGCTCTACGAGGTCGCGACCGGTCCGACCGCAACGCCGTCGCCGTTACCGTCGAGTTCGCCCTCTGCGTCGCCCTCCGCATCGCCGACCGTTGCACCGACGGCAACGCCGACCGTTGCCCCGACGGCAACGCCGACCGTTGCACCGACGGCAACGCCGACCGCGTCGCCGACTGCGGCCCCCGCACCGACGGCCGGAACGCTCTATGCGTTGAGCCAAACGAGCAGTTTCACGTTTGCTGCCTTCGCGCCGGGAGCGAACGGGAACGTCGCACCGACCGCAAGCTTTAACGCTTCGATTCAGTCGCCGACCGGCATCGCCGTCGACGCCACCGGGCGTGCCTACGTGGTTGCATACACGCAGAGCGGAACCGCCATCTACTCTTATGCTTACGGGGCTAGCGGAAACGCTTCGCCGTCGACGACGCTAACGACCGATATCCACGCGTGGGCATTGGGGGTCGATCCTGTAACCGACGATCTCGTTGCAACCGACGCAAATAATAATATCGTCGAGTACTTTGCGCCGGCCGCCAACGGTTCGGCGAGTCCGGTTAAAACGATATCGGGGAGCAACACCGGGCTCAATCTTCCCTACCAAGTCGCGTTTGACGGCAGCGACAATATCTACGTCGTCAACGGAAACGGATATGGATCGGTCGTCGAATATGCCGCCGGTGCGAGCGGCAATGCGACACCGATTGCAACGATCTCCGGCAACCTTACCGGGCTCGACGGCCCCGAAGCGCTCGCGGTCGATTCGACGGGAAGAATCTACGTCGGAAATTCCGCTAACAATACGATTACGGTCTATCCCCCGGGTTCGAACGGAAACGTCGTTCCGTCGGCCGTCCTCCAGGGAGGTACCTACGACTTTCTCATCGATCAAGCGCTCATCGCCGTCGATGGATCCAACGACCTCTACGTATTCGGAAGGTCGAGTGAGGTTGAGGTCTTTGCGCCGGTAACCGGTAGCCCCCAGGCGCCGATCCGCACGATAACCGGCAGCGCGACCGGCCTCTCCTACGCCGCGGGAGTTGCAATCGTTCCATGATGCGACGTGCTCTCTACGCGATGCTTTCCGCGACACTCGTGCTCTCCTCATCGGCGATCTTTCACGTCTCGGCGGGAGCTGCGGGAGTGCCGACCTGTCGCGCACGTATCGCCGCTCCCGGCAGCGCGACCGGTGGAAGTTCGGTTGCGATAGCGGATAAAAGCACCGGCCCGCCGGGGGCGCGAGTAACTTCGCGGGCTTGGTTCTTCGGCGACGGCAGTTCGGCTTCGGGGCGAAGCGCGGGCGCCCTCGTCCACCATCGCTATCCGCTGCCGAAGGCGACGATGACGAAACGCTATACCATTCGGCTGCTGCTCGCCTACTCCGACGGCGCGCGGTGTTCGGCCGACGCAAGCATCCTCATCTACAACGGGAAACACCTCAAGGGATATACGAAACTCGACCTGCGCGGCAGTACGATTTCCATCCGCGACATCGAGCCGGTGCCGAACTGCGGCAGCTTCGACGTAACGATGCATTGGCAGCCGCAATTCGGTGTCGAGCGAACCTATGCCGACGGGTTGCCGAATTTTCTCCTCTTCGGAATCGCACGCATCACCTCGAAGGGGAGTAACGACAGCACCTCGTTACCGATCGCCGTCTTTTTGGCGGGACCGATCGCCGTTACCGGGTCGGCGCCGACGTACGGAATGGAGAAAATGCATCAGTCCGATCTCACCCGCTCGTGTTCGAAAAAGATCGAATTGACCGGCTTCGAGCGCGGATCGCTGCTCATGCTTCCGCCTACCTTGGTGAAGATCGAGAGCGGAGGAACGAAACTCAAATGTACCGCCGCGAAGGCGGGAAAACCGGCGGCATGCAAAATCGATCCGAGCAAGACCTTAACGGTTGTCGGCTCGGAAACGATCGACAACGAGGTGTTCTTTCACGTCAATCTCAAGATACATTTCCCGAAAAAGACGTGCGCGTATGTCGGCCCGGCGAAAGTCTCGCCGCTCGCCGTGCAGCAAGCCGCTTGGTATAAATGTTGACGCTGGCGCGCGTGGTTTATTCCCGGACGTAGGAAAGAACTGCGACGCCGATCATCGCCAGCGTTAGTATGGCGAAATAGCCGCTCGCCGGAGCGAACGTGTCGGCGGAGGCGCCGTTGCTGTGCGCAAAATAGTAGGCACCCGCCGTCGCCACACCCAGGAGCTGCCCGGTCGTCCGCGCGGTGGCGAGCGTTCCGGCTGCAATACCGCGCCGTTCGTGCGGTGCCGACGACATGATCGCATTGTTGTTCGGCTGTGAAAAGATGGTCGTGCCGATTCCCGTAGCGACGAGCGCAAGGACGATTTCCAGCGTCGTCGGAAGGGGCGGTAAGTGCGCGAGTAAGAGCGTACCGATGGCTACGAGGAGGGCGCCGGCCGTCGAGAGGTAACGCGCCGGAAGCCGATCGGAGAGCGCGCCGGCGGTCGGTGCGAGCGCGACGTTGAGTGCGGTCAACGGAACCAGTAAGAGCCCTGCTTGCAGTGGGGTTGCGTGCAATGCAAGTTGGGCGGTGAGCGGAACTAAAAAGACGATTCCGGATTGCGCGATGAAGTAACAAAATGCGGCAACGGTAGAGAAGGCGAAGATGCGCGAACGGAAGAGCGTCAAGTCGAAGGTCGGTGCCGATACGCGCCGCTCGACGAAGACGAAGCACGAGAGGGCAAAAAAGGAGAACGCGATCCAACCGAGCGTTGCTGCCGACGTCCAGCCCCAACGATGTGCGCGCGAAAGGGCGAGCGAGAGCGCGAAAAGGCCGACGATCGAAAGCAAAGCCCCGATGGGGTCGAATCCTTCACGGCGCGGCACGGTTGGTTTCAAAACGATGCTGGCGGCGAGGAGCGCGAGCAGCGATATCGGCACGTTGATGGCGAAAATCCAGCGCCAATCTCCGAGTGCGATGATCGCGCCGCCGAGGATAGGCCCGGCAGTTAGACCGACTGCCACCGCCGCTCCATTAAGCCCGATTGCGCGTCCGCGGCGCTCGGGTGCGACGGATTCGACGATCAACGCCTGCGTGCAGGCAACGAGCATCGCCGCGCCGATCGCTTGAAAGACGCGCATCGCGATCAGCGCTTCCAACGACGGTGAGAACGCGCAAAGGAGCGAACCGATCCCGAAGATACCGAAGCCGACCTGATAGACCCGTTTATGGCCGAAGATATCGCCGATCCGCCCGAAGAGCACGAGGGTCGATGCGGTCACCAGCATATAGGCGAGCAAGACCCATTCGGCTTCGTCGACGCCGCGGTGGTAAAAGCGGGCGATGGTCGGCATCGCAACGTTTGCGATCGATCCATCGAGCGGTCCCATGATGGTGCCGAGCATGATCGTTCCGACGGCGTATCGCGAATAGCGCTTACTACCGCGGACGGCGTCGGCAAGCGTGCGGAACGAACTCATGGCGTATTTACAGGCGATGCCGATTGAAGAGCGATTTCGTGAACGGTCGCGCGAACCAGGGCTCGTGCGCCTGCAACGCGGCATCGATGCGCGCGTCGGGTTGCACGAGCATGGTCGCTAAACTCGAGCGCCCGAGATCGCGGCGGAGATCCGGCGAGAGCGGAAAGAAGAGCGCGACGTAGAGCAGCAACCAGAGAAAAACGATTCCTTTCGCCAGCGCGATGAGCGCGCCGATGCTGCTGTTGAGTAAACCGAGCCCGGGAAGTTTTGCCACTCGCTCGAGCGCCCACGCGAGCGCCATCACGATCGCGTAGGCGGCGACGCCGGTGAGAAACATGCCGATTACATGTGCCGAACCGGGCCCGACGTGCGTGAGGTTGGCGATCGTCGTATCGGCGGAACCGTTGTAATACCACGGTGCGAGTAACCCGGCAAAGAGTGCGATCGCTCCGGCGAGTTCGCCGATGAGGCCTCGCCGCCAACCGCGAAACGCGGCGATGATGAGGATCGCACCGATGACGATGTCGGGCCAGGCGAAACTCACCGGCGGACGGTCGCTCCGAGTTCGTCGTGGAGACGAGCGATCGCCGCTCCGATGCGCTCGTCGACGAGCGTATCGGTCAGCGTTTCGTTCGGGCTTTGCAGGGTGATCCGCACCGCGAGGCTTTTTTTATCGCTGCCGACCTGCGCTCCGCGGTATTCGTCGAAGACGCGGACGCCGATGCAGTCGGCACCGACCGCCTCCCGCGCGATGCGCTCGACCGCGGCGGCCTCCACCTCGGGCGAGAGCACGAGCGCAAGGTCGCGATAGGTCGCGGGGAATTTCGAGGGCGGCGTATAGATCGGCGCTCGGTACGCGGGCAAAGCTTCGAGAGCGAACGAGGCGAGATAGACCGGACGCGCGAGCGCAAAACTCTGCGCGAGATACGGATGTACTCTGCCGAGGACGCCGACGGAGCGGCCGTCGATAGCGAGTTCCGCGCAGATACCCGGGTGTAAAAAGCGATGCTCGCCGCTTTCAACCGCGATCGAGCGGCCGGTAAGGCGCGCGAGCAGCGCGAGTGCATCGCTCTTGATCTGCATGAAGCCCCGGTCTTGCCACTCGGGTTCATCGCCCGATTCGGTAGCGAGCGCAAGCGCGATCGTCGGAGTCTCCAGCACGGTATTCTCGCCGCGCGAAAAGGCGTGCCCGATCTCAAAGATTGCGGCGCGCTCGTCGCGGCGGGCAAGATAGGCGAGGAGTCCGGCTTCGAGCGAGGCACGCAGATAGCGCTGCTCCTCGGAGAGCGGGTTCGCAACTTCGACGCTGCGCGAGCGTTCGTCGAGTCCACCTTTCGCGAGCGTCCCGAGCAACGATTCGCCGACGAGCGAATAGGTGAGCACCTCGCGATACCCGAGCGCTTCGAGTAGATGCGCGGAATCGCGCTCGCGCCGATAGCGCGCGCTCGATACCTCCGTTGCCGGAACGCACGGCAAAAGCTCGGGGATGCGGTCGTAGCCCTCGAGACGCGCGTACTCTTCGATGAGATCGACGCTCTGCGTGAGATCGCGGCGCCACCACGGCGGCCGCACCGCGAGTCGATCCTCGGCGATGGTTACCTCACACCCGAGCGCGCGCAGATGGAACGCGATCGAGTCCGGTGACGCGTCGATGCCGAGAAGCCTTCGGACCTCACCCGCGTTCAGTGCGATCGGCGTCGTCTCGGGAATCGCTTCGCCGACGACGACCGGCGCGAAGGCTCTTGCGCCCAAGGTCGCGAGGAGCGCTGCGGCGCGCGCAACGCCGGCATCGGCGAGCGCAGGGGGCAGCGTCCGTTCGTGGCGTGCCGAGGCCTCGGTGCGTAATGCGAAGCGCGCGCTCGTGCGTCGAATGCGCGCGCCGACGAAGGTTGCGCCTTCGATGATGAGTGCCGTCGTACTCGCGCGCACCTCGCCGACGTTGCCGCCTTTGATCCCGGCGAGCCCTTGGACGCCGTTTTCGTCTGCAATGACGAGCGCGCGTTCGTCGAGCTCGAGTTCGCGCTCGTCGATCGTCGTCAGCCGTTCGCCCGGGGTTGCGTCGCGCACGATGAGGTGCGCATGCGGAATCGCGTCGGCATCGTAGAAGTGCAGCGGCTCGCCGATTTCGAGCATTACGTAATTCGAGATGTCGACCAGCGCGTCGATCGGTCGCTGTCCGGCCTGCGCGAGCCGAATGCGGATCGCACTCGGGGCGGGGCCGACGCGAACGCCTTCGATGCGTTGTGCGACGAAACGCGTGCAATCCGCGGAGCGCAGTTCGATCTTCGGAGCGCGCTCGGTCGGCGTCGGATCTTTGCCCGGGTTTTCGAACGAAGGCGACCGCAACGCGCTGCCGTAGGCGGCGGCGAGTTCGCGAGCGATGCCGAGCACCGACATCGCATCGGCGCGGTTCGAGGTAATCTCCACTTCGAGGATCGGTTCGCAGAGGCCGAATGCGGCGACGACATCGGTGCCGAGCGGCAACGTTCCATCGAGTTGCATGATGCCGTCTTCGAACCACTCCGCCGGCAACGCGAGCTCTTCGGCGGAGCAGAGCATTCCCTCGGATTCGACCCCGCGCATCTTTCGCGGAGCGATGGTAATATGTGGAAGGATCGCACCGATCTGCGCGACCGGAATCCTCTGACCGACGGCGACGTTCGTGGCCGCGGTGGCAATGGTCAGCGGTTTGGCGGCGCCGATCTCGATCGTGCAGACCTGAAGCCGGTCGGCGTTCGGGTGTTTCTCCAGTGCCGTGATGCGGCCGGCGACGACGCCGGTGATGGTAGGCTTGCGCTCGATGCTCTCCACGGGGAATCCGAGCATCGAGAGTTTTTCGGCGATCGCATCGACATCATCGGGAAGGTCGACGTAGGTACGGAGCCAGGCGAGCGGTAGACGCATACTGCTTATAAAATCCCTATTGAAGCTGACGCAAGAAATCGGTATCGCACTCGATGAGTCGACGGATATCGTCGATCTCGTATCGCGCGAGGGCGATGCGCTCGACGCCGACACCGAAGGCCCAACCGCTTACCTCGGCCGGGTCGTATCCGACTTCGCGCAACACGTTGGGGTGAACCATACCCGCGCCGCCGATCTCGATCCAACCGGAACCGCCGCACATGGAGCAACTCTCGCCGCTGCCCTTGCATTTCGGGCACGTCGTGTCGACCTCGGCACTCGGTTCGGTGAAGGGAAAGAAGGACGGGCGAAAGCGAACGCGTTGGTCGGGGCCGAAGAGCGTGCGCGAGAGATGCGCGAGCGCGCCTTTGAGATGCCCGAAGTTGATGCCTTCGGCGACGAGCAGCCCTTCGACCTGATGGAATTGAAAAAGATGGCGCGCGTCGACAGCATCGCGGCGGTAACAACGCCCCGGCGCGAGGATCGCGACCGGCGGACGATGCTGCTGCATCGTGCGGATCTGCATCGGCGACGTATGCGGGCGCAGCAAGAGTTCGGGAGTGATGAAGAAGGAATCGAAGCCTTCGCGCGCCGGATGATCGGCGGGAATATTGAGTGCATCGAACGTGTAGTAACTCGGTTCGACCTCGGCACCGAGCACCGTCGCAAAGCCGAGTTGCTTGAAGGTCTCGGCGATCTCTTCGATGATGCGACGCACCGGATGGATCGAACCCAAGGCGGGCTCGGGTGCGGGGAACGTCACGTCGATGCGACGTCGGAGTTCTTCGTCGAGTGCACCGCGTGCGATGCGCGCGCTCGCTTCGTCGAGTACGGCTTCCATCTGCGTGACGGCGTCGTTGATCGTTTTCCCGGCATCGGGGCGCTCCGCCGGCGGTAAGGCTCCGATGCCGCGCCGCACGAGCGTTACTTCGCCGCTGCGCCCGAGAAAACGGACGCGGAGTTCTTCGAGCGCGGCGCTATCATGCGCCGCGTCGGCTGCGTCACGAAGCCGTCGTGCTATATCGTCGAGTTGTGGTTGGAGTGCGCTCATCGCTCCCTATCGTTCTCGGTATCGTCGGGCAAAAAAAAGGCACCCGGTCGTTTCATCATACCGGGCGCCAAACGTTCTTTTCTAATGCTTTTCTGTCGTCAGCCGTGACTCGGAGTCGGGTGTGTCTTTCGGTATGCGAGGTAGGCGCCAATCGATCCGGTGTTGGCAAAGAGCTTCCAGAACAATTCGGAGGTAGCCATGAGGCGGTGAGTCTCCTTTACACGAAGCATTCCGACAAAAGACCCGTTAAATGGGGCTCTCAGAGCATACCATGCGACTTTTCTCTGGGGAAGTCTTGACTTTTTGCTCCGAAACTACTCTCTTGACAAGCTCCCTGCGAGCCCCCGCCCTTCTCCTGCTGCCCCGAGCTCGTAGAGGGCGATCGCCCCGGCGACGCCGGCATTGAGGCTCTCGGCCCGGCCCGGCATCGGGATCGCGGCGAGGTCGCGGCAAAGGGAGCCCCAGCGCCCGAGTCCGTGCCGCTCGTTGCCGACCACGAGCAGGCGCGCTCCGCGGTGCGGCAGGCTCGCAATCGGTGCCCCCTCGGCGCTCAAGCCGATCGTGTGGGTCGGGTGCTCCGCGAGGCGGGCTGCGAGTTCCGGGGGCGAGAGACGGGCGATCGGGAGGCGGAAATGCGCTCCCATCGCCGCGCGTACCAGCTTGGGGTGGTAGGGGTCGACCCCGAGATCGCCGAGCAGCGCTCCGGTCGCGCCGAAGGCCTCTGCGGCCCGGAGCAGGGTGCCGGCGTTCCCGGGGTCGTTGAGGTCGGCGAGGAGCAGCGCGAGCCCGTTGTGCGCGAGGATCGAGGCGGGTTCGCACTGCAGCATCGGCACCAGCGAGAAGATCCCCGGGGGGTGTTCGAGATCGGAGAGGCGCTGCGCCGAGCGCTCGTCGAGCAGTTTGAGCGGGATGCCCTCGGTGCGGGCAGCGGCGAGCTGCGGTTCGCGCTCGAGTGCCTCCGGCGTCGCATAGATCGCGGCGATGGCGACCCCGCTGAGGCGCGCCTCCTCCAGCAGCGTCGGGCCTTCGACGATATAGAGCCCGCGTTCGGCACGCCCCTCGGGGCGTGCGAGCGCGACGAGCGAGCGTAGCTCGGCGCTGTGGCGACCGAGGAGCTCCACGCCTAGCGTTTCGTCCGCAGCATCGCCCAGCGACGGGCCGCGACGTACGCGACGGCGGCGATCACGCCGGCGGCCGTGTCGGCGACTTTGTCGTTGAAATGATGGGGAACGAGGTAGATGTTCAGCAGCAGCAGGGCGACGGCAAAGACGACGAGGAAGCCGAGGAGCCAAGCGATCTCGGCGCCGATCGAGGAGTTGTTCGGAACGTTCTGTTTCACGGTATCGCGCAGTGTACGAGGCCCGCGCCGCCGATTCCGTTAATGCTCGCCGATACGATGGGAAATGCTGCTGAAGAAGGCGCCGGTTCGGCGCCGGTCGTTGAATCGAGCATGGAGCGCTATCGCGGCCCGGTCTTTCGCGTGCGGACCGACCTGCTTCGGTATGCCGATGGGCACCGCTTCGCGTGCGATGTCGTCGAGCATCCGGGATCGGTGGCGATTGCGGCGATGCGCGGCGAGGGCGAGCTGCTGCTGGTGCGGCAATATCGCCATCCGTTGCGCGCGACGATGTGGGAGATTCCGGCCGGGAAATGCGAGCCGGGTGAGACTCCGCTCGAAGGCGCCGCGCGCGAGCTCGCCGAGGAGACCGGCTATCGCGCCGCGCGCGTTGAGCTGCTGACATCGGTCGCGATGACGCCGGGCTTCTGCGACGAGGTACTGCACCTCGTCCGCGCGCGCGATCTCACGCCGGGCGCGCAAGCGCTCGACGACGACGAACGGATCGAGGTGCGTGCGGTGACGCTCGAGGAAGGGATGGCGATGGTCGCCCGCGGCGAGATCGCCGATGCGAAGACGTTGCTCGCGTTACTCTGGGTCGGTATGCGTTAGCTTCCGATCCTCACTGCGGTCGCGCGATCGGCGAGACGCTCCCGACCCATGTCGAAAAAAGCGAGCGCCGAGCGCAGTTCGCCGACATACCGGTCTAAGCTCGCTGCAGCGGACTCACTTTCCTCGGCGTGCGCGATCAGCGTTTGCGTCGATACCGCGCTACGTCGCGCATCGGTAACGACCTCGGCACTCGATGCTGCTATCGTTGCGAGGAGATTGCGCACCTGCGTCGCCGTGGCGCTGATCTCTTCAGCGGTAGCAGCATCGTTTTGCGCCAGATCGCTGAGCGCGCGCAGCGCCCGGGCGGTTTCCTCGCCGAGGTGCCGAGCATCTGCGATACCGGCGAGCGCGGCGCTCGATCCCTTTGCCGAGCGTTCGACGGCCCGAGCCATCGTTTGAAACGCCTCGATCGCCTTTTCCATACTTGCATTGACGTTTTCGGCGAGTGCCATCGAGGCGGTCATCATGGATGTCGCCGTATCGATCGCGCTGCGAATGCCCGAGAGGCTTTGCGCGATTTGCGATGTCGATTCGCCGGACTTCATCGCGAGTTTTCTGACCTCGTCGGCGACGACGGCAAAGCCCCGCCCGAATTCGCCGGCTCTAGCAGCTTCAATTGCCGCATTTAAAGCCAACAGATTCGTCTGATCGGCGATTTCCTCAATCGTTGCGATGACGTTCTCGACTTCATGCGATCGCTCGCGCAGCGCATTCATCTCTTGGTGGGAGCGTTGGGCGGATTGTTGTAATTTTGTGGCAAGCTGGGCTCCATCGGCGACGGCCGAAAGTCCGGACGAAGCACTTGCTACGTTCGCGTCGGCATCGTCGGCAAGACCTTTTGCGAATACGGCGATCTCGCCGAGCGAAGTTTCGAGCCGATCCATCATCGAAATGCCGCCTTCGACGCGAGCTTTCTGAGCTTCGGAAGCTCGTGCAATTTGAGCAACCGCATCGGCGAGTTCGACGACGGCTCGACGTCCGCTCTCTACCTCTTCCGCCTGCAAGGAAAGTTCCTCAGCGGCACGCTTCGAACGTTCTCCTAACTCGTAAATTTCATCGCGCATAAGGTTGTTGCGTTCGTGCGATTCGTCGCTGCATGACGATACCGAATCCGCGGCGTTTAAAATACTTTCGATTATTCTCGAGAGATTATCTTGCGTCCGCTCGTATGCAACTACGGAAGCTCGAAGTGATGAAAGCGCGACGTCGTAACTTTTTGCGACTGCTCCGATTTCGTCGGGGCGCGCGTCCGAGAGTTCCCGAGCCGTCAGTGGAATGCGATCGCCGATATGTCCGTGGGATAGTCGATCGAATGCACGTTCGGCGGCCCGGAGATCGACGACGAGATCGTCCCGTAATGCCGTTCGAACCCGCCTTAGACGGTCGACGAGCAAGCGTCGTAAAATGACGTAGGTGCCGAACGATAAGAGGACGGTCAGTAGTGCTATCCCCCACATCGCCCACCGGCCGAGGGCAACCGCGCGCTCTATGAGCGCAGCGCTGGCAATGAAAACGGGGTTATCCAGTTTCGCTATTTCGGCAACGTCACGGTGGATTGCCGCCTGCGCGTCGGCTCGCGAGGCGAACTTTGCGACCGCGCTTCGTAGCTTCCCGGCACGGACGAGTGCGGCTTTTCGATTGACGGCGTTATCGATAAGCGCTGCCTCGGCGATTGCATTTGCGACGATAGCGCGCGTATCGATATTCGCATGCTTTTGCATGATTGCGGCATCGCGTTGCCGACGCTGTTGCGCCGCACGGAGAATTCGGTAAAATGCGAGGTTCCCGGAAATCATGTATCCGCGCAAAGCGTTAACTTCTTGTAGCGTCTGAAGCTCGAAATCGCCGGCAACGTGCGTGGTCGCAGTCGCATCGACCATGTTTTCGGGAAGCGATCCGATTGCGCCGAGGACGTAAAATCCGACGAGCAGCAAAACCATTACCAATCCTCCCAGCGCTGCAAAGAGCGCGGTGAGGAGCCGAGAGAGTGACACGCAGTGCCTCCTGCATCGAACGAGCGATTCGAGCCCTATAACCCGGTAGTCGCTCCCGGGATGCCTACGCTCGTCGAAATTTTACAATAGCCTCACCCTCCCGCTTGCGAGATCGTAGAGCCCGCCGACGATGCGGAGTCTCCCGGCATGCACCGCTTCGGCGACGATCGTCGAACGGCGCGGCAGCGCGGCGACGTTCTCGCGAACGTTCTCCACGATCGCATTCTGCAACCAATCGCCTTTATGAACCCGACTCTGTTTCGCTGCGGGTTCGATCGCGTGGACGAGCCCGGCGATGTGCCCCGGCGGCATCGCGCCGCTCTTGACGTTTTCAATCGCCGCCTTCACCGCGCCGCACTCCGAATGCCCCATCACGACCACGAGCGTCGATTTGAGAACGGCGACGGAGTATTCGATCGAGCCGATACCGTTGTCGTCGAGAAAATTTCCCGCGATGCGCACGCCGAAAATATTGCCGGGCTCTTCGTCGAAGATCGTCTCGACCGGAACGCGGGAATCCGAGCACGAGAGGATGATTGCGTAGGGGCTCTGCCCGTGCGCGAGTGCGGCGCGTCGCTGAGTGAGCGGCGGACAGATGGGGTGCCCGGCGACGAAGCGCGCGTTCCCCGCCATCAATCGTGCTAGCCCCGCTTTTGCGTCGGCGGCCATCGGAGGTGGCCCGACGCCCGCGGCCTCGGCGATTCCGGCGATGCTCGGCAATGCAAACGCACCGGCGGCGATACCGAGCCCGGCGCGTTCGAGAAAGGATTGGCGGTCGCAACGAAGAGTTTCGCGATCCATGAATGCCTCCTTATGAAAGCAGCGTTTCACGGGGGACTTTAGGGATAGAAAAAACCCCACCTGCAGCGCTTGCGGGTGGGGTTTTTGCAGGTGCCGGTCGCGGGCTAGGCGCTGACCGCTTTTTTCGCGACCGCGAGCAACGAGCCGAACGCGGCGCTATCGTTGACGGCGAGATCGGCGAGTGCTTTCCGATTGAGCGCGACGCCCGACTTTTTCAAGCCGTTCATCAGCATCGAATAGCTCATGCCCTCGCGGCGGGCGGCCGCGTTGATGCGGCTGATCCACAGCGAACGGAAATCGCGTTTGCGGACGCGACGGTCGCGGAAGGCGTAGGCAAGGGAGTGGAGCAGCGCTTCGTTCGCAACGCGATAGTTGCGACGACGCGCGGCGCGGAAGCCCTTGACGAGCTTCATGACCTTGCGGCGATGTTTGAGGCCGTGAACGCCGCGTTTTATGCGTGCCATGTGTGAAGAGCCTCCTTACACCAAATAGGGGATCGTCGGCGCTAGGCGTTTGAGATCGCCCTTAAACGTCGGTTGATCCTTGCGGAAGTTACGTTTGCGTTTACGCGTTTTTTTCGAAAGGATGTGTCCGCAACCGCTAAACTGGTGTCGGTGCATCACTTTCCCGGTCCCGGTTATCTTTACTCGCTTCGCCGTTCCGCGGTGGGTTCGAATCTTTGGCATGATCGGTAGACTCCTTGGGTTGTTCGGCGCTTGCGGTCGGTGTCGGCGGTTGTGCTCGTTCGTGCTCCTTCATCGAGGAGTACTTCGGCGGTCCCGTCGGCGTCGCACGCGGCGCTAAAATCATAAACATATTTCGGCCTTCGAGTTTTGGTTCGCGTTCGAGGATCGCGAGAGGCATCATATCCTCCACCATGCGATCGAGCAAACGCTTGCCAAAGCCCTGATACGTAATTTCCCGGCCACGGAACATGATCGTTACTTTTATTTTGCTTCCATCGAGCAAGAGGCGTTCGGCCATACGGGCCTTGGTCTCGTAATCGTGTTGCTCGATCTT
>JAJYRI010000094.1 GCA_021794175.1 bacterium | reverse complement strand
TCAGGGCAGAGCGGGAGGGTGGTGGAATCGGTAGACACAGCAGACTTAAAATCTGCCGCTCGAAAGGGCATCCGGGTTCAAGCCCCGGCCTTCCCAAGAACGCCGATTCGGCAACCAACATGCACGCTGCGAGGTTTGAGCGGGCATGTCCGCATCATTATTCTCACCGTTCTCGCTACGTTCGGTCGATATTTCGAATCGCGTCGTCGTGTCGCCGATGTGCCAGTATTCGGCGATCGACGGCACCGCGTCGGATTGGCATCTCGTCAACCTCGGCCACCTCGCGCTCTCGGGGCCCGGCTTGGTGTTTTTCGAAGCGACGCACGTCAATCCCGAAGGCCGCATCTCCCCGCACTGCCTCGGTCTCTATAGCGACGAGAACGAACGCGGCATAAAACGCGTCGTCGATTTCGTTAAAACGTGGTCGCAGAGTCGCGTCGGCGTTCAACTCGGTCATGCCGGTCGCAAAGGCGGAACGCGACCGCCGTTTCCCGTCGGCAATCTTCCGCCCGATCCGGCACTCTGGACGCCGGTCGCGCCGAGCGCGATTGCCTACGATGAAGGTTGGGCGCAGCCGCTCGCGCTCGATGCCGATGGAATCGCCGGAGCGATCGCAGATTTTGTCGCGGCCGCGAAGCGCGCGCAGCGCGCCGGCGTCGAGGTGATCGAACTGCACTTCGCGCACGGTTATCTCGCGCATCAATTTCTCTCGCCGCTGAGCAACCGCCGCGACGATGAGTACGGCGGCTCGTTGGAGAACCGCATGCGTTTCCCGCTCGCGCTTTTCCAAGCCGTGCGTGACGCGCTGCCGAAGGAGATGCCGGTCGGCGTCCGTATTTCGGCGACCGATTTCGTCGAGGGTGGTTGGGATCTCGAATCGTCGATCGCGTTGGTGCGAGAGCTCTCCGAACGCGGTTGCGATTTCGTCGATGTCAGCGCGGGCGGACTCTCGCCGTTACAAAAAATTCATCCGGCGCCGGGTTATCAAGTCGGCTTTGCGAAAGCGATCCGTGCGGCAACCGGAATGACGACGATCGCCGTCGGGATGATCGTCGACCCCGAGCATGCCGAACGCATCGTGCGCGACGGAGAGGCTGATTTCGTCGCACTCGCGCGTGGTTTTCTGCGCGATCCGCGCTGGCTATGGAACGCCGCCGATACGCTGGGAGGGGAGAGCTTCGTTCCGCCGCAGTATCAGCGCGGCCGTCAGATCGCGATCCCGAAACCCAGCCCCAGGTAGTGCGAGTGCACGCCGGCGCTCGTCGATTGAGCGGCCTCGATATCGAGTTCGAGCGTTGGCGTCGCTTCGTATTGGAAGCCGCCGTCGACCGTAAAGGCGCCGGGATATCCCGGCGCGGTTTGCGAGAGGGCGACGCCCTCGAGGTAGGCCTGAAGACGCGGCGTTAGGAGGTTCGTTAGCGCCATCGAGGGCTGGAGGGCGATGTAGCGGTGCCGTCTGCCGTTCCGGGAGAGCCCGCTGGTGTCGATCGCGGAGATCGTGAGCCCGAGCCCCGAGCGCGCACCCAGCGCCGTCGCGAGATCGAGATTGAAGGTCGTCGATGGCGCCCCCACGGTCACGCCCGCCCGGGCGGTTGGGAGGCTCTGGAGCAGATCGAAGGCGCCGCCGAGGGTCGGCCGGTCGAGGAACTGCCACTTGAGCCCCACGCCGAGGTCTTGGAGCCCCGCGGCGGGCAGCGCGCTCCCCGTGACGAGGTTGGGGCCGTTGATATCGGCTTCGAAGCCATCTCCAAGCCCGTACCGTAGGAAGCCCTGTCCCACGCTCACGTTACTACCGGCGGCATCGACGGTGTTCTGAACGCCGAACTCACCGACGAAGCGGTGGCGTGCTACGGCGCAGGTCGAGAAACCGATCGTCGGGCGGTTGAGAATCGCTAAGAGCCCCCCATCGCAGAGGCTCGCCGGTTTTGGCGCCGTTGCGGCGCCCAGCGTTGCCGCCAGGATTGCGGCGAGGGCGAGCGCGCGACATGTCGAAAGCATCCTCTCGACCTTTGCAGGCGCGAAAGTGTCTCCCCTGCTCGTAGGATGGCACGGAATGCCTCCTTCGTAGTGAGATGAGGCATCGCTTCGATACGTTTCCCGTTCATCTACAGGAGGACGCCGTACACGTGAAAATCGTGGTCACCGTCAAGTTGGTTCCCGATCCCAACGGCGAGAAAAAAATCGATCCCGCAACCAAGCGATTGGTGAGAACGGGCGTCGAAACCGTCATCAATCCGTACGACGAATATGCGTTGGAAGCTGCTTTGCAGCTCAAGGAGCGTATCGGCGGCGAGAGCACGGTGACGGTGTTCTGCATGTCGCCCGAGTCGCTCAAAGAATCGTTGCGCAAGGCACTGGCGATGGGCGCCGACGGCGCGGTCATGCTCAGCGATAGTTCGCTCGAGGGAAGCGACGTTTGGGCGAGTGCGCACGCGATGAGCCTCGCGCTCAAGCGGATCGGCTTCGATATTCTCATCGTCGGAGGGCTCACCGACGACGGCAGTACCGGCGCGGTGCCCGGTGCGCTCGCGGAATTTCTCGGGGTGCCCTGTCTGACGAACGTGCGCAAGATCGATATCGCCGACGGGAAGGTGCGCGTCGAACGCGAGACCGACAGCGGGTATCAAGAAGTCACCGGAGCGTTACCGATGCTCGTCACCACCGCTTTGACGATCGGCGAACCGCGTTACCCGTCGCTCAAAGGCATCATGGGCGCGAAGAAAAAGCCGATCGACATGTTGAGCGTCGCGGATATCGGCGCCGCCGATACCGTCGGAGCGACGGGATCGAAGACGGAACTGCTCTCCTTTGCGCCGCCGCCGGCGCGCGGCGCCGGGCAAATCGTTACCCCCGAAGATCCCGCCGCCGGTGCGGCGACGATCCTCGCCTTTCTTAAAGAGAAAAAGTTGGTGTGATGAAAAACGTCATCGTTTACGTCGAACAGAAGAAGGGCGCGACTCGTAAGGTCACGTTCGAAATGCTGACCGAGGCGCGCAAGATCGCCGATGCGCTCGGTGGGCGTGCCGTCGCCGTGGTGCTCGGAGCGGGTGCCGCAGCGGTCGCCGAACAGGCCAAAAACTATCCGGTCGATGCGGTGCAAGTCGTCGAGGACTCCGCAGTCGATACGTTCTTGCTCGATCCGATCGTCCATTATCTCGAGGCTACGGCAAAGAGCGTCGGTCCCGCCCTGCTCCTCATCCCAAATACACTCTCCGGAAGAGATCTCGCCGGGCGTTTGGTGGCGCGGCTCAACGCCGGCATAGCTGCCGACGTAACAGAGATCGCGGTAACGAACGGTCGCGTCGAATGCGTCTCGCCGAAGCTCGGGGGCGCGTTGGTAACGCACTGCGTTTTGCGCGCGGGCGACTACGGGATTGCGACGATCCGTCCGGGTGCCTTCGCGGCCGTCCCGGGTGGGAGCGGGGCCGCGATCGAGCGGCACGATGCGCGGGGTGCGAGTTATCCGCTCACCATCGAACGCGACGTCGAAGAAGGGTCGGGAGAGATGGCTCTTGAGGAAGCTCCGGTCGTGATCGCCGGTGGGCGCGGGATGGGCGGCGCAGAGCCGTTCACCACCTTACTCAAACCGCTCGCCGATGCATTCGGCGGGGCGGTCGGTGCGTCGCGCGCCGCAGCCGATGCCGGTTGGGTGAGTTACAGCTTGCAGATCGGGCAGACCGGCAAGACCGTGAGCCCGCCGCTCTATATCGCCGTGGGTATCTCCGGTGCGATCCAGCATAAGGTCGGCATGCGTGCATCGGGAACGATCGTTGCAATCAACAAAGATGCCTCGGCGCCGATCGCCGAATTCGCCGACCTCACGGTCGTCGGCGATGCTTTCGCCATCGTTCCGGAATTGACGAAACTCGTCACGGCGGCGAAGCAGTGAGGCGCCTGCGGCTCGCAGCGCTCGTTGCATTCTTTCTCGGCGCGCTCGTGCTCGCGGGTACGCCGCAGGCGAGCGCCGGGCTCTTCGGCCATAAAAAGGCGGCCGCAACCCCATCGCCTTCACCATCCGCGCTGCCGACCGCAACGCCCGAACCACCCAGCATCGCGATTCCACGCCTCCAGGCTCGCCTTAAGGCGCATCCGACCGATCGTCAAGCGGCACTCGAACTCGCGGGCGTCTATCTGAGCGTCGGGCAGGCCGAGCAAGCGCTCTCGCTGACGCAGCAACTGCTCCAGGCCGGAAATAAGGATGCGCGTATCTATTACCTCGACGGTTACGCGCAGGAGCTCGTCGGGAACGCCGGGGCGGCGCTCGCCGATTTCCAAAGCGCTTCCGATCTCGACCCCACCAACGTCGGCATCCTCTCGCAACTCGCCGACCTCTATGCGCGCAGCGGAAAATTCGACCTCGCCGAACGCGTTGCAAAACGCGCGATCGTCTTTCACAAGAAGAGCTCGCAGGCGTACGTTGCGCTCGGCGCGGTCTATGCCGATCAACAAAAATTCGCTAAGGCGCTCGCCCAGTTCGCGATCGCGCAGAAACTCGCTCCCAAGGATCCCACGCCTTCGTTACAGAGCGCGCGGATATACCAGCAACAAAAGCTCTATCCGAAGGCTCTCGCGGCGATTCACCAGGCGCTGGCGATCTCTCCGGGCGATCTCGATCTCTTGCTTTTCCGCGCCTCGCTCTACGCTGCCGAACATAACGATGCCAAGACCGTCTTGGCATACGACGATGCCGAATATGCAGCGACGAACGAAGACGATCGCGTCAAAGTGCTCATGGAGAAAGCGACCTACTTTACCGGGGAGAAAAAATACCCGCAGGCGCTGGCGATCTTTCAGGAAGCATTGAAGAAGTATCCGGATAACGCCGTCGCGCACGGTGCCATGGGCGATTACTACGCTCAGCAGAAGGATATGAAAGATGCTCGCGTGCAATGGCTCGCGGCGCTCAAGATCGATCCGAATAATCCCGCAGTACTGGCACGCCTCTCGCAGGATGCACTCGACCGACATGACGTCGTCGAAGCGACCACCTACCTTTCGAAATTGGTGAAAGTGCGCCCTTCGGCACAGAGCTACGCGATGCTCGGGCAGGTCTATTTCTATCGAAAGCTTTATAGCAAAGCGCGCGTTGCCTGCGAACAGAGTTTCCAGGCAGTTCGCCAACCCGACACCCTCGGGTGCATCGCAAGCGCCGATTATCATCTTCACAACTACGGTGAGGCGGCGCAAATATTCGACGCACTCGATCGCAATGCGCCCGGATATCTCGACCACCAGCCCGACATGCTGATGGTGGCGGCGCAGACCTACGCGCATAATAACGAGAAGCCCAAGGCGATTCTGGCCTATCGCCGCGTCCTTCGCGTCGTCGCCCGCAACTCGACGAGCTATCGCCAGGCGATCGCCGGAATCCGTTCCCTTTCGAAGAAGCCCGCCGCGCGTCGATAGAATGCAAGTGCTCCGAGCGTGAGAGTCGTCACCGACATCGCACTCGGAGCTCACCTTCGCGCAAGCACGCACCCCGAATCTCCGGATCGCGTCGAAAGCGTGGCGGCGGCGTTGCGCGCGCATGCCGGTATCGCCCTCGTCGAGGAAGCCTACGAAGCCGACGACGCGACGCTCTCATTGGTGCACCCGCAGAGCTATATCGACCTCGTCGCACGGGAATGCGAGGCCGCGCCCGGCTACGCGCCGCTCTCGACCGGAGACGTGCTGGTTGGAGCGGATTCGTTCTCGGTAGCTCGCCGTGCGGTCGGGAGCGTGCTGCGCGCGTTCGAAGGAGTGCAGCAGGACGGCGCTCCGCGTTTTGCGTTGGTGCGCCCGCCGGGGCACCATGCCGAACCGGCACGCGGGATGGGTTTCTGTCTCGTTAATAATGTCGGTATTCTCGCGCGTCACCTTCGCGCGAGCACCGGAGCGCGCGTGGCGATTCTCGATATCGATTACCATCACGGGAACGGCACGCAGGCACTCGTCGGCGATGGTATTTCGTACGTTTCATCGCACGCTTGGCCCGCGTATCCGGGGAGCGGCGGTCCACGCGAGCAAGCTCGCACCGAGAGCGGCGATGTACTCCTGAACCTGCCGATAGATCCGCGCGGAATCTCGACCGAGGGTTTCGTTGCGCTCTGGGAGCGAGCGGCCGCATTCGTCGAACGCAGCCTGCGACCCGACGCAATCGTTATTAGTGCGGGCTTTGATTACGTGCGCGGCGATCCGGTCGGGGATCTCGGCGTCGAACGCAATGCGGCGGGAGCGTTAGCGCGCACCTTTGCAAATCTTGCCGGCGAGCTTGGGGTGCCGTTGCTCTACGTCCTCGAAGGCGGTTACGATCTCGAGAACATCATCGGATCGATCGTGGAGATCGCCGCGGTGCACGATCGCCGTGCCGAAGGTACGAACGGCGCCGCGCCGGAGGCGATTCCGGAGCATCTTCGGGAAATCTTCGCACGCGCCGAGGAGAGGCGCTGATGCGCCGGCCGGAGCTCCGTTAAGGAGCGATCGAGGCCGCGATCTTCGAGAGTTCACCGGAATCGAGCGAGCCGACGAGTGCATAATGCATCCCGTTCTTCGACCAGGATAAGAGCGAGGTCGAGCCGCGCGACGCCAGCCTTCCCGAAACGCTGCCGAAACGAAGCGTTCGCGCCCGAAGGCCGTCGAGATCGAGCGACGCCCCCGAATTTTCGAAGAGCGAGATCATACGGATACCGTCGGAGTACAACAAGTGCGCCTGCGGAACGCCGTCATCGATGGTCCGGTCAGCTGCGATGGCAATGAATCCATCGGGGAGATAGTGCGGGCGACGGGCTTTAAACGGCAGCGTGCGTAGAACCGCGGCAATATCGTTTGACGGACGGCGGAGAATCGTTCGCTCGATTCGTTTGAGTCCGCTCGGAACCTCGAAAATGCGGCTCGGAATATCTTTTGCGTAGGCGAGGTTTTCGAATCGCTGCTCCCCGAGTAAGGCGCCGTTGTCGCCGAAAACCTTGCGTTCGAGCACGAGATGGCTGCGAGCGTCGAGCCAGAGGCGCATCATCGTATTGCCGGTATAATTGTTGACGAGGGCGACGATATCGACGGGAAAGCCGAGAAGATGGCCGGTGCCTTGCTGGACCGGGCGGTAGTTGCGAAGCATCAGCCCGACGTTGTCGGCGATGACGATTCGGTCGTCGAGCGCGCGGTTGCGTTCGACGAAGACGCGATGATTGCGCGGATCGAGAACGTAGGTGGTGTCGCCGCGGTCGATCTCGGTCTCGCCGAACGCCGATTGCGGAACGATATACCAACGGTGCGTGAGGTCGGGTGCGCGATGTTCGACGCGGAAGACCGTCGCCTGCGTTCCGTGCGCTCCGAAACGGATATTCTCGATCTCGCCGACGTAACTGACGACCTGCGGTGCGCGAAGCGCAGCGCGAAGCAGCGGCGTAGCGTCGTGCTGCGCGGCGTACGCCGCTCCGGGAAGGAGCAGCGCGGCAGCGGCGATCGCCGCCGCGATCCTACGGGGCGGCATTCCCGCTGTCGCTTGCGAGGACGATCGGCGCCTGCGAGCTATCCTCGAAGGGTACGGTCGCCATTAACGCTGCATGGTCGCGAAGATCGTGCAATGCGTTAATCTGCGAAGGGTGGTGGAGGCGCGGCAGCAGCACCGGCGCGAGGAAGGCGGCGAGTACGAGAAACGCGGCAGCTGGAACGGCAACCGCCGGGCGCCACCAGGCGAGAAATCGTTCGACGAAGCGCGGGCGTTCTCGCTCGCGCGCGCGGGCGAGGGTGGCGGCGGCGAATCCGAGCGGAAGTTCCAGGCGTTCGGAAAGCGCGTGCACGCGCACGAGTTCGGTCAAACGCGCTTCCTCGTCGTGGATTGCCGCACAGGGAACGCAGATTTCGATATGAGCGAGCAGAACGGCATCGGCGCCCGGCTCGAGCGCGCGGTGCTGGAAATCGACGATCTCTTCGCGAGTGGGGTGGCGGTCGGTTGTCATACGTTTGAATATTTCAGCACGAGGCGACGAAGTTGGTTGCGAGCACGATGCAAGCGCGATCGTACCG
>JAJYRI010000093.1 GCA_021794175.1 bacterium | reverse complement strand
GACGGTGCGGCTCTCACCGCCAAATTGCGGGTTGCTGCCGATCGAGAGCAGCCCCATATAGTCGCGTCCGTCGTGCCTCACGACCGTCGCGTAGACTCCGTCGCTCGGCAGCATCCCCTCGGCGACCCGGAGGTTCGCGGTCGGAAAGCCGAGGTCGTGCCCGCGCCCGGCCCCACGCTCCACCACCCCCCGAATCGAGAAACTCGCTCCAAGCAAAGCGTCGGCCGCTTCGCACTCCCCGCGTTGCACGAGGCCGCGAATCCGCGTCGAGGAGATACGCTCGCCGGCCGCATCGCAGACCGCATCGACGGCGACGGTGCGCACCCCCAATGGTTCGAGCCGTTCGCGCAGCAGTGCAGTATCGCCGCCGCGTCGCTGCCCGAAGCGAAACGTTGCACCGGTAACGACCGCACGCACCCCAAGACGCGCGAGCAACACGTCATCGATAAAACGCTCCGCACTCATGCTCGCGACCGCATGGTCGAAGGGAACGAGAAAGCATTCTTCGATGCCGAGCGCGGCAAGCGTATTGATGCGTTCCTCACAACTCTGCAGCAACGGCGGCTCTTCCCCGGGACGCAGATAAGCGACGGGGTGATTCGAAAAGGTAATCGCGCCGGCGCGCCAACCCGGCTTGCGTTCCAGCAACGTGCGCCGAATCAATTCGCGATGCCCGAGGTGAACGCCGTCGAAGAAGCCGATCGCAACCGCGAGCGGCCGCGTCGCGCTCCGTTCGAACGTGTGATAGATCTTCATACGAAAACCTTGCGCGGAGCGAGCAGAACCCCGTGTGCTTCGCCGACCCCCACGAGCGTCCGCGCCGCGTCACGCACGAAGACATGTTTGCCGCCGACGCTCTCCGCCATCGCGACCGTTCTCCCGGCGCGAAAATCCGCCGACGCACGCAGATCGAGCACGACGGTGGGAAACGGGACGATGCGATCCGGTGCGAGCAACGCTGCATCCGGCGACTCGGCGATCTCTTCGAGCGTCAGCGCCTCAGCGAGTAAGAACGGCCCCGATGCTTCGCGGACGAGCGCCCCCATATGCGCCGGAACGCCGACCGCCGCGCCAAGGTCGGCACAGAGCGTACGCACGTAGGTGCCTTCGCTGCACGCCACGCGCATGCGTACGGTATCGGGTGCTTCGAAGCCGAGGATCGAGAGATCGTAGATCGAGATCGTGCGCGCCTTGCGTTCGACGGTTATCCCCGCGCGCGCGAGATCGTACAACCGTTTTCCACCGTAATGCAGCGCCGAGAACATCGGCGGTATTTGCTCGATGCGGCCGCAGAACGACGGCAATACTTCTTCGAGGCGCTGCAGAATATTCTCGGGAACGGGCGCGCTCTCGACGCTCTCGCCGAGTGCATCCTGGGTCGTCGTCGAGCGCCCGAGCACGAGCGTAAGGGCGTAACACTTCCGACGATCTTCGAGAAGCGGAATCAATCGCGTCGCCTTTCCGATAGCGATCGGCAGCACGCCGGCAGCCTGGGGATCGAGCGTTCCGAGATGTCCCGCGGCGAGATCGCGCTGTTCGGAATACGTACTAAAAATGCGCCGCACGCGCGTGACGATCTGCGTCGATGTCGGCCCGGCGGGCTTACAGACGTTGACGAAACCCATCATCGAGGAAGAGGGAAGCATCGCTCGTTTCGTTCGTTCGGCGGGCTAGGCAGGCGCAGTCGTTGCGAGGCCCTCGTGCAACAGCGCCGCTTCCACCGCTGCAAAGGCCTCGGGCAACGGCCCCGGATGCGTGAGCCCCGAGGCGCGATAATGGCCGCCGCCGCCTAACTGCGCGGCTGCTTGCTGGACATTCACCGAGCCGTCGGAGCGCAAACTCACGCGAATCTCGCCGTCGAAGGCTTTAAAGAGCGCTGCGGCGTGGACTCCTTCGACGCGCAGCAGCACGTTGACGAGGTCTTCACTATCCTCACCATCGGCCCCGGTGCGCGCGAGCATCGGCTCGTCGATATACGAATAACAGTAGCGCCCCTCGCTCGAGAACCGCATGACCGCGAGGACTTCGCCGAGCAACCGAATCGCCGCAATGCGCTTGTTGCCGAAAATCTCATCGGTGATGCGCTCCTTATCGGCACCAGCTCGCATGAGCTCGGCCGAGAGCTCGAGCGTCTGCGGGGTCGTATTGCTGTGCATGAAGCCGCCGGTATCGGTCATGATCGTGGTGAGGATACAGGTAGCGATCCGCGCGTCGATGGGAATTCCCAACGCGCGTAAAATCCGCACAACGACGGTTCCCGTCGATGTTTCCTCGGGGATCACCAAATTGTACGCACCGAAATGCGCGTTCCCGAGATGATGATCTATATCGAGCATATTCTCGCGCAGTAACGGCGGGAGAAATTCGCCCGCTCGTGCCGGGTCGCTCATATCGCAGAAAACAAAAAGGGTGTCGGGCGGCAGATCGGCGGGGAGCGCGCGAGCGACGAATTCGGAATCGGGAAGGAATCGAAGATTCCTCGGCACGGGATCTTGCTGGAAATAGGCGACGCGCTTACCGAGCTGCTTGAGAGCGATTCCAAGTGCGAGCCCGGCACCTAACGTATCGCCGTCGGGTTTGACATGGCTCACCATCACGAACGCCTCGCGATGGCGCAGTTCCTCTACGACCGAAGCGAGATCATCGGTCTTCGTCTGTGCTTGCATCCTGGCTCTCCTCAACGGGCGGGGCCGGCGTTCGCCGAAGCGCGTCTTCGCGCATCGTCCGAGCGAGCTCGATCGCACGTTCTACCGAGCGATCCTCAACGAAAAGTAACTCCGGGGTATAGCGAAGATCGATACGGTGACCGAGTTCGCCGCGTAAAAAGCCCTTCGCGCTTTCAAGCGCATCGAGTGTTTGGCGCGCCGCATGGCGATCGCCGATCACGGAGACATACACCTTACAAAACCGGAGGTCGTCGGTCACTTCCACCCGCGTAACGGTCGTAAAACCCAAGCGCGGATCCTTCAGCTCTTGCGCGATGAGCGTGCCGAGGATGCGCTGGATTTCGTGATCGATCCGAGCGAGGCGTTGGGCCTTCACGCAGCAGCCTTACGAGGCCCCGACAAGTTCGGCTGCGACTTGTTCGGTCGTGAAGGATTCGATGATATCTCCGTCTTTGAGATCGCTGAAGCGCGCAACCTGGATGCCGCACTCGAAGCCTTCGGCGACTTCGCGAACGTCGTCTTTAACGCGCCGGAGGCTCTCGATCTCGCCGGTAAAGACCACCGTGCCGTCGCGCAGAACGCGAATCTTCGAGTTACGAAGAATCTTACCGTCGCGCACGTAGCAACCGGCGATCGTTCCGACTTTGCTGACCTTGAAGATTTGGCGCACTTCGGCGTGGCCGAGCGTGACTTCACGCACGACCGGGGCGAGCATGCCGCGCATCGCCTTCTTGAGATCGTCTTCGATATCGTAGATCACCTGGTAGAAGCGAAGATCGACGCTTTCGTTATCGGCCAACCGCTTCGCCGTTTCGTCGGGGCGAACGTTGAAACCGATCAACACGGCGTTCGAGGCGCTCGCGAGGTTGACGTCGTTCGGTGTAATCGCACCGACGCCGCCGTGAATGACGCGAATCTCGACATCGTCGTTCGAGAGCGACTCCATGCGCGCGCGTAATGCCTCGACCGAACCTTGGCCGTCGGCCTTAACGATGATGTTGAGGGTTTTCTTGCCCTCGGTCGGCATCGACATGAAGGTTTCGAGCGAGACCTTCTGCGTCGTCGTCGCCGCGATGCGAACGTCGCGCCGACGCGACTTGCGTTTATCGGCCGCCTCGCGTGCGACGCGTTCGTCGCTGACGACCACGAGCGTATCGCCGGCCGCCGGAATATCTTGCAAACCCATCACCTCGACCGGAATCGACGGGCCCGCCTTCTTCACCTGACGTCCCTTGTCGTCGATAAGCGCGCGAACCTTACCGAAGGTGCCGCCGACAACGACGATATCGCCGACGCGCAGCGTGCCGGTTTGCACGAGAACGGTTGCCACCGCGCCGCGGCCGCGATCGAGCGAGGACTCGATGACGACACCGCCGGCACGGCGGTTCTTGTTCGCTTTGAGATCGCGAATATCGGCTTCGAGCAACACGGTCTCGAGAAGATGATCGATCCCCTCGCCCGTTCGTGCGGAGACCGGCACCATCTCGATCTTGCCGCCCCAATCGACGGGCTGTAGCCCAAGTTCGGAGAGCTGTTGTTTGACGCGATCGGGTTGGGCGTCACCCTTATCGATCTTATTGATCGCCACGACGATCGGAACGCCCGCCGCTTGTGCGTGGGCGATCGCTTCGCGCGTCTGCGGCATAACGCCGTCGTCGGCGGCGACGACGAGAATGGCGACGTCGGTGACGCGCGCGCCGCGCGCGCGCATCGCCGTGAACGCTTCATGGCCCGGCGTATCGATGAACGTAATCTTGCGGTCGTTATGCTCGACTGTATACGCACCGATTTTTTGCGTGATGCCACCGGCCTCGCCCGCGGCGACGTCGGCGCGCCGAATTCTATCGAGCAGCGAGGTCTTTCCGTGATCGACGTGTCCGAGCACCGTGACCACCGGCGGACGCGGCGTCATCATTTCGGGGCGATCTTCTTCTTGCTCGACCGTGACTTCTTCGCCGGCTTCTTTGACGACCGCGTTAAATCCGAACTTCTTCGCGACGGCGATGGCGACGTCGGCCGGAATATTCTGATTGATCGTGGCCATCGTTCCCATCTTGATGAGTTCGGTGATAACGTCTTTTGCCGGCACGATCATCGAGGTTGCGAGCTCCTGAACCGTCAGGAGGTCGGGAATCTCGATCGTTTCGAGTTTCTTGCCTGCGTCGATCGGCGAACTCTCGCTCTTCTTTTTCCGCGCGCGTTCCTTTTCGAGCAGTAAATCTTTTTCGCGATCTTTTTTCGCAGTCGCTTTCTCTTGATGGCTGCGCTTATCGCCGGGGCGACCGCCCGATGAGGGCGCCGGGGCGTCGGTCGGCCCTGGAACGGGAACGCCCGGAGCTCCGGCCGGGCGCGCTCCCGGCGCGAGCGGACGGAAGGGACCGTTCCCCATCGGGCGACGCGCGACGGGCGCACCCGGACGGCCTATCCCGCCGGGCTGCATGCCGGGCGGCTGCGCGCTCGGCGACGCCGACGCGGCGGTGGTCGGCGGCGGCGCAGGGCGTCGCGGCGGGACGATTGAGGCCTGCCCGTGCGGGACGGGGCGTAGGCGCGGAATCGGTTCGCCGACCGGTCGCGGAGTGGGGCGGAACGGGGCAGCCGGTGCCGCTGAGGGCGCCGACGGGCGAGCCGCAGGTGCGCTCGGCGCGGCAGGCGGCGCCTTCGGGGCAGGCGGTGCCTTCGGGGCAGGCGCCATCGGCGGGGCCGAAGGCGGCTCCGCTGCGGTGACGGGAGCCTCGGCAGCGGGCTGCGCGGCCGGCGGCGGCGTGACTTTGCGTGGGGTCGTGGTGCGCACCGGCGTCGTTACCGGACGAAGGCGCGGAGCCTCCGGCTCGGGGGCACGGGGCTTCGGCGCGGCGGCGCGCGCGGGTTTTTCGGCGATCGGCTCGGGGTGCGGGGGGGCACTCGGCGGCGGCGCGGCAGCCGGAGGCGCGCTCGGCGCGGCAGGCGCCGTCGGCTTGAGCAGCACGCTGCGAACCAGGTCGGCGACCTGGTCCGGGACGACCGTCAGTGCATTCTTCGCTTCGAAAAGGCCTCCGAGGCGCTCGTTGAAGAGCACGATGAGCTCTTTCGATGAGAGTCCCACCTCTTTTGCTAGTTCGAAAATCTTGACTTTCCGAGTTGCCAACGTCAGCCTTTCTCAATGCTCCCCAAACGGGAGCCCCCTATTAAACCATACTCTCGTGCACTCTGCCCAAGACCGGGGTAGCGTCGATTCCGCTCGGCGCGCTGGGCACACGCCTCCGAGCAGAGATATGCCCCCCGCCCAGGGAGCCGTCGCCCCCCCGGCACGCTCCCTTTCCAGCCGGCTCCCTCCCGCACGAATCGGTAGAGGGCGCGCTGGTCGAAGCGCTTTCGGCAGCCGACGCACTGCCGCTGCGGTTCCAACTCCGGCTACGCGCCGCCTCCAGCGAGCCGTTCCCTGCGGAACTCCTCGAGTTTGCGGATGAGATCCGCGTCGAGGTCGAGCGATTCGGCGACCGCTTCCCCATCGGGAAGCTCCTCTTCGGCGATCGCCTCCTCTTCGACGGCGAGTACGCCGCTTTCGCGCTGCGCGATGTAATTCGCGCGCGACTCGGCGGCTTCGCTCTCGGAGGTGATATCGAGTCGATATCCGCTCATCCGTGCGGCGAGGCGAACGTTCTGCCCGTCCCGTCCGATCGCCAGCGAGAGTTGGTAATCGGGTACGGTGACCAGTGCGACGCCATCTTCTTCGAATATTTCGACCGCGACGACCTTCGCCGGTGCGAGCGCGTTCATGATGAACGTCGTCGCGTCGTCATCCCACTTAATGATGTCGACTTTTTCGCCGCGTAGGTTGTCGGTGACGTTGGCGATGCGGCTCGATTTCGGCCCCAAGCACGCACCGATCGGATCGATCTCGGCGCGCGTGCTGCGCACCGCAACCTTCGAGCGGCTCCCGGCTTCGCGGGCGATCGCCATGATTTCAACGAGTCCGTCGGCGATCTCGGGAACCTCGGCCTCGAGAAGACGCTGCACCAATCCCTCGGCAGCGCGCGAAAGAATGACCTGTGGTCCCTTCGCCGATTTCTTGACATCGAGCACGTACGCGCGAACGAAATCGTTGATGCGATACATCTCGCCGGGGACTTGCTCGGATTGCGGTAAAACCGCTTCGTCGCGGCCTTCCAGCAACACGTACATGTTCCGCTGTTCGTAGCGCTGCACCGTGCCGGTGACCAAATCGTTGAGCCGCCGCGCGTATTTGTGGAAGACGGTATCGCGCTCGGCCTCGCGGATCCGTTGCACGATCACTTGCTTGGCCGTCTGTGCCGCGATGCGCCCGAAATCTTTGGGCTGCACCTCTTCGTCGAAGAAATCGCCGATCTGGTAGGGCGCGCCCGCATCCTCGATGGAGATCTCGGTTTTGGGGTCGGTCACCTCGGCGACAACCGCGCGTCGATGGTAGACCGTGTAGGCGCCGGTCGTCCGGTCGACGCTCACGATGGCATTTGCCTCGGGCCCATAGTGCCGCTTGTATGCAGTCAACAAGGCGGCTTCGAGCGCCTCCAACAGCATCTCGAACCCGATGTTGCGTTCTTTAGCGACGGCGCGCAGAACGTCGATGAGACTTTCGGGCGCTTCTTCTTGCGTTTTCGTATTGCGATTCGTGCGTTCAGCCATGGCGTTTGCGTTCTCTCTTATTGGCGGCGAGGTCGGCGCGGGGGTCGTATTCGAGGTTGGCGCTGCGGATCGCAGCGAGCGGTATCGGGAGCGGTCCCGAGGAGGTAAGGAGTTCGACGTTGCTCCCGACGACACCGCGCAGGGTGCCGCGGTGGGTCTTCGCCCCGCCAATCGCCAGCGTCGTGACGATGCGGGCGTTCTTGCCGGCGAAGCGCTGGTAGTCGCCCGGACGGAACAGCGGCCGTTCGAGCCCGGCCGACTCCACTTCCAAGGAGTAGGGTTCGGGGCAAAGCTCGAGCGCCTCGTTCACGCGCGCGGCGACCCGTTCGCAGGAGCCGATATCGACCCCACCGACCCGGTCGATCGTGAGGGTAAGCGCGAGGCTGGAACCCCGCCGGCCGACGCTATGCGTGACGACCTCGATGTCGGCAAAAGACGGATCGTGTTCGAGCTGCGTGACGATCGCCTCGAAGGCTTGCTGAACTTCCGACAACGCCGATCCCTCCTTTCCCCGTTCGATACCGCCGCCCCGGAAGCAACGAAGCGCGGGACATGCCCACGCTCCTTCCTGAAACGACTCCCCTATTCTACGCAAAAAAGCGACGGGCCGCAACCCTATGGCTGCCGCCCCTCGCTTGGATCATCTCCGCTCTGCGGTCGCGCTCGTGCCGGAAAGTCCGGCCGGCCTAGGCGCTACGCGAACGCCTTACAACGCTTGGCGCGACTCGCTGAGATG
>JAJYRI010000092.1 GCA_021794175.1 bacterium | reverse complement strand
TCGGCGCGCTGCTGCTCGAACAGAACGACGAATGGCAACTCAACCGGCGGTACATGCAGCTCGAAGGAATGGAGGCCGTCAGCGACAATCAGAGACCCAGGTTGTCAGCGGTCATTACCGGCTGATGCCGACCTCGCCGAGTCGCGGCTCGTACACCACTCCACGGGACACAATCCATGGGACGGGGCCTCGCCGACAATATTCCCTAATTATGTACCTTTTTATACCTGCTCCACAGATGCTAGGATGGAGGCACAGGAGGATTAAAATGAATAAACCAACACGATTTGGGGTACGCGTTGCAACGATACGAAAGTCCTGCGGCATTAAGCAGTCCGGAATTGATGGAATCGCTCAACCCATTCTTTCGAAGATTGAGTGCGGAACCATCGCTGCATCGGCAGCAAGGATCGAACAACTCGCCGAGGCATTTGAGAGAACACCAATTGAACTCGTACGAGGAACGGATCGCGAAGGATATTATGTCGGGGCTCGCCTGAAACCCCACGAACGTATGAAATTCAACGCTGATAATCGCTCCGTGGAGCACATGGTCTTGGGGCTACTCTATGTGCACTACGAGCGAGTTTTGACGATGTTCTCTGCGCTCCATGGCGGCGCCGGTATTGTTCCCCGGACCAATGCCGATTCGGCGTATATTCCGCTGAGAACAAATTGTGAAACGCTCGTCAACCTCATTGAACAATTTCGGCAAGGTTTCTCGACGTCTATTTACATCCCGGATCATCTTGAGCCGGAAAATGAATTCGACGATCTACTAATGGTTGGTCCCAACATCGAGGAGTTGATCCGACGGTCGTTACGTGAAATCCTAGTTGCTTCGCAGGATTACGGAGGCATTAAAAATACGTCGAAGGTTGATCTTGAGCACGAGTGCTCACTCGATCAGCTCGACGTCCACATAAGTAATCTTGCGGCTGAGTGCAGAGAATTTGAGAAGCGTTTTATGGCGGCGAAGCCTGTATGAATGATAGGGCTGCGATTCAAAGTAATTCTGCGAGGATCCGCTCGTGAGTGATGATAGGATCGGCGAGTTCGTATCACAGCAGTGCCGCGAGTATGAGGCACGCATTTCAGCAAGCGATCTCATCCATTCGATGGCCGACTTACACCAGTGTATGGTCGTCGCGTCCAAATTTGTAAGAGGCGTCCAGATAGGAGGGTGCTCATACCCAGCTGAGCGCCTCTTGCCTATTGAGATTGTTGTGCAGCACCATTTTGGAGTAAAAGGTCTGAAAATTTCTGATATAGAGTTGTATGCACATATTCTAGCGCTCGCTCAGCGTGGGCATATAAAAATTGCCAAGTTGTCAGCTGGTGAAACTCCGCATGCCAACATGGAGGCCGCAGAAAATAATTCTGTTCTGGAGCGACTATGTGGCTTTATGAAGAACGATTACGGCGTTCAACTAAGAGCTGAGTTTTTGGGTCCACCGCAGGGCGAGGACGGATTTATCTCATTCGACAAGCCTTTAGAGGCCCAATATTTTAATGTCGAGGTTGGGAAGTGGCAAACAGCATCAATACGCCCGCAGCGCTTATCTCTCGAAGTAGGAACAGTCAATGCGAAGACGACTTTTACACGCCTCGTCCGAAGTCAAGGAATAGCGCGATGGCCGTACGGTCACAAAACAGTCACGATACTTAGCCTGTCAGCAGAAGCAACGCTTGAGTTGCGCTGTTGGGATAGGTACTGAATCGGGAGCCAAGGATATCTGTAGATTCCCGGGCAATGCCCCCGACCCGATTCATAGACCAGTCCGAGGCCGTGTTTTCGCTTTACGTGACCTCGGCAGTCGAACGCTACCCCTCGCTTAGAAACCGCGTGTAGCTTTCGTATCGCGACGCGGCGATCTCGCCGCGCGTAACCGCGGCGCGGATCGCACAATCGGGTTCGCTGCGATGCGAGCAATCGGCGAAGCGGCAGCGCCCCGCCGTTACGAACTCCGGAAACGCCGGTGCGAGTTCGCTCGGCGTTACGAGCCCTAGCCCGAAGTCGGCGACGCCCGGGGAATCGATGAGAAACCCGGGGTCGTTCCGCACCAAGCGCGCGGCGGTCGTCGTCTGGCGCCCTAACCCGAAGCGCGAGAGATCGCCGATCTCGTTCTCGCCGCCCATCCAGCGGAAGATGCTCGATTTCCCGACCCCCGAGACGCCGACTAAGAGCGAGCGCGATCCGTCGAGCGCCGCGCGAAATTCCTCGATCCCCGCACCGTGCTTGGCATCGATCGATAGGCAGCGATATCCCAGCGACGTATAGAGCGCGGGCAGCAGCGAGGGGCTCGGCGCGAGATCGGCCTTCGTAAAAACAACGAGCGCAGCGATCTCCTCGAAGTGCGCGTACACCAACAACTGGTCGAGAACGATCGTGCGCGGCGGCGGTGCGGCAAGCGAGGTTACCGTCACCAATAACTCGACGTTCGCCGCAAGCGCCTTTTCGCGTCCGGCAACGGTGCGCCGGGCGAGCAACCGATCCCGCGGTTCGATCGCATCGATCACGACCACCGATTCATCGAGCGGGCTCACGCGCACGCGATCCCCCGGAACCGGCATCGAACGCGCCCCGCTGCTGCGCCGAATCTGCGCGAGGCGAATTCCGGGCTCGCCCTCCAGCGCAACCCAGGCCGAATTTCGGCCGACCGAAACGACCAACGCGAAGAGAGTTTCGCTCACGCGCAAGAGAAGGCGGCTCGCGCGGCTAACGGATAGGGAGCCGTGAACCGCTCCTCCGCCGCGAAAACCGCTCCATCGCTCATTGCCTGGAAGATTCAACCAAGCGACGCGGGCGCCTTGTCGGCATTTCTCGCCACCGCGGGCGCACGCAGCTTTCCGCCCGGAACGGCGGTCGAAGCGCTCTCCGACGGCCTGCTCTTGACCTGGGATCCCGAACGCACGCCCAGCGGCGCGGTTCGCGCCGTCGCGCTCGCCGCGGCGGAAGCGCACGGATGCTCGTTACGCGGATCGTTGCTCGCACCGCTCGACGACCGCGCACGCGCGGCGATCGGACGGGAGATGCTCGCGGAACCCCGCATGAGCGAACGCTCCATCCTCGAGGCCGCAATCGAGCGAACGTGGACGTTCTAACTTCGATCTTCTCCGGCGTCGGCATCACCGACGTCTTCGACGTGCTCGCGACGAGCGTGCTGTTCTATTACCTTATCTTGCTCATCCGCGGCACGCGCGCGGTGCAGATTCTCACCGGCGTCCTCGTTCTCGTCGGCCTGCTCGGTATCGCTCGGCTACTCCACCTCTATCTCCTCGGTGCGATCCTCCAATTAATCGTCGTCGGCGCCGCGGTCACCTTACCGATCGTCTTTCAGCCCGAATTGCGTCGCGCGCTCGAACAGCTCGGGCGCGGCGGTCTCTTTCGCCTGAGTGAGAGCGACCTCGACGACGAGCGGCCGCGCACTGACGATCCGGTGATCGCAATCATCGCTCGTGCCGCCTTCGTCCTCGCCCGCAACCGCATTGGCGCGCTCATCGTCCTCGAACAGCAGAGCGGTCTGCGCGAGATCGCCGAGACCGGCACGCGCATGGATGCACGCGTCAGCGTCGAGCTCTTGCTTGCGATCTTTATGTCGCGTTCGCCGCTGCACGACGGCGCGACGATCGTGCGCGAAGGGCTCATCGAATCCGCCGGCTGTTTTCTGCCGCTCGCCGAGCCGCGCTTCGGCGAAGAGCGCTTCGGTACGCGCCATCGCGCCGCGCTCGGCATCACCGAACAGACCGATGCGATCGTCATCGTCGTCTCCGAAGAGCGCGGCAGCGTGCGCATCGCCCGCGACGGAAAGCTCTCGCGTGCGGTCGAGGATGAAGAGCGACTGCGTCGCTTCTTGCTCGCCGTCACGCGCCCCCAGCGCGATCCCGCCGCCGCCGGCGCGGATTTTGTGATGCAGATGCGCGCGCGCATCGGCGCGGTTCGCACCATCGCCAAGAAACGATTGAAACGGGAAGAAGAAGATGAAAATCCTCCGACACAACTTCCCGCTTAAACTGCTCTCGTTCCTTATCGCGGTCACCGGATGGGCGTTCTTTCGCTACACCAATAACCCGCTGCTCGCCTCGCAATACGATCAACAGCTCTCGGTGCCGATCGTCGCGATCAATCTGCCGCCCGGCCTGGTCGCAGAGTACTCCGATAAAAACGCGGTCGTAACGATTCGGGCAAATCGCGACGCACCGCCGATCAAGCCCGACCAGGTAAAGGCGGTGCTTAATCTCGCCGGTCTCTCCAGCGGCGTGCAGAACGTGCCGATCACGCTCGTTGCGCCGAACATCGCGGTGCAGAGCCTCAGCCCGGGTTCGGTAACGCTGCGCATCGAACGGATCGAACGCCGCCTCGCTAGCCCGCTCATTCATTACACCGGAACGGCGCGGAACGGCGTCGTCGTTGCGAAGATCGCTACCGACCCCGCTTCGGTGACGCTGCAAGGAACCAGTGGCGTCTTGGCGCAGGTCGCGGGCGTGCGCGTCGACGTCCCGTTACCGCAGAGCCCCGGAACCACCGACAGCATGCGCCGCGTCGTTCCCGTCGACGTCATCGGGCGCACGGTTCCCGGCGTCTCGGTCACTCCCGATCTCATTCTCATTCGCGTAACGGCGGTAGCCGGGGAAGGCCCTCAACGATAATGCGGTATTTCGGCACCGACGGCATTCGCGGCATCGCCAACGACGAGCTCACGCCCGAACTCGCGATGCGCGCCGGGCGTGCGGCCGCTCACGCACTCATCGATCGCTCCGAGGCATCGCTGCCGATCGTGGTGGGGCGCGACACGCGGCTCTCCGGCCCGATGCTCGAAGCGGCGTTGATGGCCGGCATCGCCTCGGTCGGTCGGCACGCAATCTCCGTCGGCGTGTTACCGACGCCCGCGGTCGCCTGCATCGTGCGCGCGACCGGCGCGGCGGCGGGCGCGATGATCTCGGCATCGCACAATCCGATCGCCGACAACGGCATTAAATTCTTCGGCCCCGACGGTTTCAAGTTATCCGACGCCGTCGAAGCCGCAATCGAAGCGGCGATGGAGCGCGACGAGTTCGAGCGCCCCACCGGCGTCGGCATCGGGCAGATCACCACCGCGCAGAATCTCGGTAAACATTATTACGCGCTCTTAGAAGGGCTCGGCGCCGATCTGCGCGGCAAAGAAGTCGTCGTCGATGCCGCCTACGGTGCAGCGTATGCCGTCGCGCCCTATGCGCTGCGCAAAGCCGGTGCGACGGTTCACGAATTGCACTGCGAGCATGACGGCGCGCGCATCAACGTGCATTGCGGGGCGACGCACCTCGAACCGTTACGCGAAGCGGTGCGGGCGCTGCATGCAAGCGGCAAGAAACATGTCGTCGGCGTAGCGTTCGACGGCGACGCCGACCGCGCGCTCTTCATCGATGAGAATGGTGCGACCGTCACCGGCGATCACATTCTCTACGCGCTCGCGCTCGCGGCGCGCGCACAGCACGAAATGCGCGCCGACCGCGTCGTCGGCACGGTGATGAGCAATATCGGCCTCGAACGCGCATTACACGCACAAGGCATCGCGCTCGACCGCACCGCCGTCGGCGATCGCTACGTGCTCGCGCGCATGCGCGAGAGCGGTGCTTTTCTCGGCGCCGAGCAATCCGGGCACGTCATCGATCTTCGCAACAACACGACCGGTGACGGTACGATGACCGCCTTCGCCGTCCTCGGCGAGATGGCGCGGTCGCGGCAGCGGCTCGCCGATCTCGTCGCCGCGGTCGTCGAGGCGCCGCAGGTGCTCCAGAACGTCCGCGTCCACTCCAAGGCGAGTGCCCAGCACCGCGAGGTGCTCCAGGCGATCGATCGGGTCGAGCGCTCCCTCGCCGGACGGGGGCGGATCCTCGTCCGTCCCTCGGGGACCGAGCCGCTGGTCCGGGTGATGGTCGAGGGGGACGACCACGATGAGATCCTCCAGGCAGCCTCCGAGATATCGGCGGCGATTGCAGAAGTCGAGAAGGAGATCGAGCGGGCGCGGCCAACGACCCACGCCGGATAGCCCTCGCGGGCTGTCCCCGACCTACATCACTGAGTCCGAGCGAAGCTCGGAGCGGGGGAGCACTAGGGTGGGGTGAATGGGCCGGTCGGCCCTAGGGTGACTTTCACATCCGAACCCGTCAACTAACCTCGCAAGTGTCACGAAAGAGGACGATTCGATTTGAAGAAGGCATTTTTTGCCGGAATCGTGGCAGCCGTTGCGTTTGCGCTGCCGCTTGCTGCGAACGCCGCTCCCACGAGCGCGAACGCCAGCCCCGACGTCACCGCGTGGACGTCCCATCTGCTCGCCGTGCAGGCGCAGGTCAAACCCAAGCATGAAGGTCTTCTCGAGCGCTTCGCAGGGAGCGTCCTTTCGCGTACCTCGAAGATCGCTCAGGGGCTCACCCATAGCGCGCTGCGCTTCCTCGGCGTCCCGTATGTTTTCGGCGGCACGACCTCGGCCGGCTTCGATTGCTCGGGATACGTGCAGCACGTCTTCGCCATGGTCGGCATCCATCTGCCGCGTACGGCCGACGCTCAATACTACGCAGGGAAACCGGTCCACGGGCACCTCGTGCCGGGCGACCTGGTCTTCTTTCAAACCTACGCTCCGGGCCCGTCGCATGTCGGGATCTACCTTGGGCATGGGAAATTCGTGAGTGCGAGCGATCACGGCGTGATGGTGAGCAGTCTCTCGGAACCCTACTGGGCCTCGCGCTATCTCGGCGCGAAGACCTACATCGCATCAAAATAGAACCGCAGCCACAGCAACCCGCTGACGAGCAACGGCTCGTCGCTCTCGCTTACCTCGCGTGGCCGATTGCGCTCCTCGATCGCATCGCGCCCCGCGAGGCTGCTTCTATGTGGTACCGCGGCCAGATGCACCAGGCGCGCTGGTTCGGCGCTGCGGCGCTCGCCGTGGCGGCGGTCGCGCTGCTCTGGCCCTTTCTGCTCAGCGCCGTTGTCGGCAACGTCACGGCGATCATCGCGTTCTATATCTTCGCGCTGCTGCTCGACCTCGCGCTCTTGGTCGTATGGCTCATCGCCGCGCTCCGGTATAGTCGTCGGGCAGCGCGCGGCGAATGGTTCGAGATCCGCTGGGTCCGCCGTACGACAGGGAGGAACGAGCCGCCCCTGTAACTCTCCGGCGCGCGCGTTACGATGGGGTGTAGCCAAGCGGTAAGGCAGCGGACTTTGACTCCGCCATGCGTTGGTTCGAATCCAGCCACCCCAGCCAAACAAAAGAGCCCCACCGGGGCTTTTTTCTTGCGCCTCGCTGTCAGCCCGAGTAGGCCCGAAGGGCCGTATCGAGGGCCGACCCGGCAGTTTGCGGCGCCTCGATACGCCGCTGGAGTTTACCCTGAGCGAGCGCAGCGAGTCGAAGGGGCGGCTACTCGGCGTGACAGAGCGCGGCGCCTTGGCGTGCTAGAAGCTACGCCTCGTCGTAAGCATCCGCGAGCAACTCCACCACGTGGCGTATCGGAACCGGCGCGATCGCATCGCGCAGTTGCAGCATGCAGCCGATGTTCGCGGTTGCAACGACGTCCGCGCCGCTGCGGCGAATCGCACCGGCTTTCCGTTCGCGAAGCCGCGCCGACATCTCGGGCTCGCCGATCGCATAGGCGCCCGCACCGCCGCAACAGAGCGTCGCTTCCTCGAGCGCAACGAGTTGCAGCCCGGGAATCGCGCGCAGCAACTGCTTCGGCGCGTTCGTGATGCGCTGGGCGTGTGCGAGGTGACAGGGTTCTTGATAGGCGACGCGTGCGTCGATCGCTCGGGTCGGCGCCGGTAACTCGCAGCCGGCGAGAATCTCGGTGATATCGCGAACGCGTTCGGAGAACGCCTTCGCGCGCGCCGACCACTGCGAATCCTCGGCGAGCAGATGAACGTAGCCCTTGAACTGCGCGCCGCAGCCGGCGGCATCGATCGCGACGACATCGGCGCCGCTGCGTTCGAATGCGGCGATATTTGCGCGCGCCAAACTCTGCGCGCGTGCGCGTTCCCCGGCATGCGCGGCGAGAGCGCCGCAGCAACGCTGGTCGC
>JAJYRI010000091.1 GCA_021794175.1 bacterium | reverse complement strand
CCTCCGGGGTCTTCGAACCGAGCCACGTGATCGCCGCCATGGGGCTCGAAAGCTCGCTGCAGCGCGGAATCGTCCGCTTCTCCTTCGCTCCGGAGAGCGAGGAGCGCGAGGTCGCGGCAGCGGGCGAGATCCTCGCCGCCGCCGTCGAACGCCTGCGCGCCCCGCGGTAGCTTCAAGCGAGCGGATATCCACGGCCGCCGCGCATTAGCAAGCCTCGGGCGGGGCGGTCGCGAAGGGAGAGACTATTATGACCAATGATGCCTCTACACTTCACGCGGTCCTCGATTACGGTGTCGGCGGCGGCGCGTTTCTCGCCGGTCTCGCACTGATCATCGCGGCGATCGCCCTCGCCCGAACGTTCGGTCGCCTGAACAAAACGCTCGATGTCATCGACGGCCAGGTCGGCGATATCGGCCCTGCTGCCGCGTCGACGCTGCAACACGTCAGCGGTGCGGCAAGCGGCGCGGAAGAAGCCGTCGCCCACCTAGCGACCGCAGCGAAATCGCTGGAGGGCGCGGCCTCGGCGCTCGCGCAGACCGCCGAACTCTCCAAGAGTGCCGTCGTTCCCGGGGTTACGAGTTTCGGCGAGAGCATAAATATCGTCGCCGACCGTTTGAAACGTTTCGTTGGTGGGAACGATCCTCGTGGAGGAAATGCAGCGTGAGTAATCGCCCCAACGGCGGCGGGTTCGTTATCGGCCTATTGATCGGCGCCGCTATCGGTGCGGCCGCTGCGATGTTGCTCTCCGACGAAACGACGCGCGACGCGGTGATCGGAAAAGCGCGCGAGGCGAGCAATCAGGCCGTCGACGCAACCGGCGATCTTCGCGATCGCGTCGGCGAAGCAACGGCGGCGTGGCAGAGCAATGCCGCCGATCTCTACGAGCGCGGACGAACGATCTTAGAGCAAGCGCGCGCGACGGGGGCCGGCCCTTCGGAGAACGGCCATGCCGAACCGCGGGCGGACGGGGCGTAGTGGCGCGCGTGGATATCAATATGCAAGTACGCTCGGTGAACGGCTCCATTGCGGTGGTCTCTCTCGACGGCGAGATCGACGTCTATACCTCCCCGAAAGTCAAAGATTTTATCGGGAAGCTCATCGACAAGGGAACCTACACGTTTGCAATCGACCTACAAAACGTTCGCTATATCGATTCGACCGGACTCGGGGTTCTCATCGGCGGGCTCAAGCGCGTGCGCGAGCACGGCGGTGCGGTGACGCTCGTCTCCACGAATCCGCAGACGCGAAAGATTTTCGATATTACCGGACTCATCAAGGTGTTCGATATTTACGATAGCGTCGACGATGCGGTTCACGCATTGAAATGATGCAAGCGCGCGAGGTCGGCACCGAGATCCCCGAGATCGAAGTTCGCATTCCATCTCGCGCCGAGTGGGTCGCGCTCGCGCGGCTCTCGGTGGCGACCGTCGCCGCCCGCATGCATTTCAACGTCGATGAGATTGCCGACCTGAAACTTGCCGTTGCGGAGGCATGCACCAATGCCATTCAGCACGCTCGCGAGAGCGATGAAATCGTTATCACCTGCCGCATTTACAACGACGGTTTACAAATATGCGTGCGCGATTTCGGCATCGGCACCGAAGCCGAACGGATTCGCTCGCGCGATCTCGGCGAACCGCGTGTCGGGGGGCTCGGCGTCTATCTCATCCGTGCCTTGATGGACGAAGTGGAGTACCGCGTCGAAGCGGAGAGCGGCACGGTTCTGACGATGTTTAAGAAACTTGGCGATAGCGCTCGATAGGGGAATGCTCGTTCGATCCGGAGGAAGCTCCGGGTTATTCGAAGCGTTCCGGTAGTGTCGTAGTGTCGATGGGTGAGGAAGAATCGGCGGAGGCGCTCCTCGCGCGTTTTCTCGCTCTCAAGCAGGCCGGCGATGACGAAGAAAACGCAGCGGAGCGATCGACGCTGCGGTCGCAACTCGTCGAACGACATCTCGGGCTGGTGCGTTTCCTCGCCAAACGCTTCGTCGATCGCGGCGAGCCGTACGACGATCTGCTGCAGATCGCGACGCTCGGACTCATCAATGCGATCGATCGCTATCAACCGGCGTTCGGAACGCAGTTCGCGACCTTCGCTACCCCGACGATCCTCGGTGAGTTAAAGCGTTACTTTCGCGACAAGCGTTGGTCGGTGCACGTGCCGCGCCGACTGAAGGAACTGGCGCTCGCGATCGGCGGTGCGACCGACCGGCTCACCGCCGATCTCGGGCGGACGCCGACCCCGGCGGAGATCGCGCAGCGCCTCGGGGTGGAGCTCGAGGCGGTGCTTGAGGCGATGGAGGCCGGGGGTGCGCTCTCTCCGCTCTCGCTCGATGCCGGATTCGAGAGCGAAGAGGGTAGCCGGCGCCTCGAACCGAGTATCGGCGCCCCCGACGGCGATCTCGAACTGGTCCCGGAGCGGGCGGAGATCGCCGATGCCCTCGACCGGTTGCCGGGGCGCGAGCGGGTCGTGGTGCGTCTCCGCTTTTTCGAGGGGCAGACCCAGCGCGAGGTCGGGGAGCGGCTCGGAACCTCGCAGATGCAGATCTCCCGCATCGAGCAACGGGCGCTGGCTCGCCTGCGCAGCCTGCTGGCACCACCGTCGTAGCGCAAGCCGCGGCACTCTGCTACCATACGGGGTGCCTATGCCGATGACGAGCCAAGAACTCCGCCAAGCGTGGATCGACTTCTTTGTTGCCCGAGGGCACAAACACGTTCCGTCGGCGAGTTTGATCCCCGACGAGATGTCCACGACGCTCTTTACCATCGCCGGAATGGAGCAGTTCGTGCCGGCGTTTCTCGGCGAACAGCCCGCACCCGCTCCGCGCGTGGTGACGGTGCAGCGTTGCTTGCGCGTCGCCGGCGCGAAGAGCGATATCGAGAACGTCGGGCGGACCGGGCGACACGGCACCTTTCTCGAGATGCTCGGCAACTTTAGTTTCGGCGATTACTACAAACCGCAAGCGATCGCGTGGGCGTGGGAGTTCGTCACGCGCGTGATGCACCTCGATCCCGAGCGGCTCTACGTCACCGTACACACCGGCGACGACGAAGCGGCGCGCATTTGGGAGAACGAGATCGGGCTCGACGCGCGGCGTATCACGCGTTTCGACGAGGATAATTTCTGGACGATGGGCCCGACCGGCCCGTGCGGTCCTTCGACCGAGATCTTCTACGATATCGGAGAGGCGTATGCAAGCGGCCCCGAAGACGTCGGTCCGAATCTCGGCAATCGCTACGTCGAGATCTGGAACGTCGTATTCCAGCAATTCAACCGTGCCGCCGATGGAACGCTCTCGGAGTTGCCGCGAAAATCGATCGACACGGGGGCCGGGCTCGAGCGAATGCTCGCCGTCGTCAACGGCAAAGCCTCGATGTATGAGACCGATCTCTTTCTCGACCTCGTTGTCGCGCAGCCGCAACCGAAGGGGAGCTCTCTTCCGCCGGCCGAGCAGAGCGTTCGCCGCAATATCATCGCCGATCACGCACGTGCGGTTACGTTTTTAATTAACGACGGCATCTATCCGTCGAATAGCGATCGCGGCTACGTGTTGCGTTTCTTGATTCGTCGCGCGATCCGCCAAGGGCGTCTGCTCGGATACCCCGACGGTTTCCTTGCCGGCCTCGTACCGGCGGTCGTCGAATCGCTTGCCGGCGGCTACCCCGAACTACGGCAGAATACGGCGCGCATCGTCGGAACGCTCGAACGCGAAGAGCAGACGTTCAATCGAACGCTCGAACGCGGCTTGGCCGTTCTCGATCGCATGATCGAGGAAGCGAACGAGAATTGCACGCGCCTGATCTCGGGTGAGGATGCATTCACGCTGCACGACACGCACGGTTTCCCGATCGAACTCAGCCGCGAGATCGCAGCCGAGCGCGGCGTTGCCATCGATACGGCGGCATTCGAAAGCGAGATGGAAGCGCAGCGCAATCGGGCGCGCAGCGATGCTGCTTCGAAGCGCGCGGTGGTAACGCTTGCAGAATTGCCGGCGATCCGGACGGAATTTACCGGTTACGATGGGCTGGAAGGTTCGGGCACGATCGTCGCCATGCTCGATGCCGACCAGAAGGCGGCCCAGGAACTCGTCGGCGGAGCGCGCGGGCGGATCGTTCTCGATTCCACCTCGTTCTATGCTGAGCGCGGAGGACAGATCGGCGACCGCGGCGTGCTGCTCGGCGAAGACGCGCTCTTCGAGGTCGAAGATACGCAGTATCTCGGCGATGCGGTGGTGCATATCGGTATCGTTCGTAGCGGTACGCTGCGCGTCGGCGAACGACTCACGACGGCGGTGCACGATTGGTGGCGCCGCGAAATTCGTCGGCATCATACCTCGGCGCATCTGTTGCAGCGTGCGTTACGCGAGGTACTCGGCGACGACGTCGCCCAGGCGGGCTCGTGGGTCGGCATCGATCGCATGCGCTTCGATTTCCGCTGGGCGGCAGGCGCGCTCTCGCCCGAGCAGCGGCACGACGTGGCGCACCGCGTCAACCGGATGATTCGTGACGACTCGCCGCTCCAGACGCGCGAACTTCCGCTCGACGAAGCAAAGCAGACCGGTGCGGTATGGATGTTCGGTGAAAAGTACGGCGAGCGCGTCCGCGTGGTGCAAGCGGGGCCCTCCATCGAATTTTGCGGCGGAACGCACGCGCATTCCACCGGCGAACTCGGACTCTTCGTCCTCCTCAATGAATCCTCGATCGGTAGCGGCGTGCGTCGTATTGAAAGCTGCGTCTCGGAATCCGCGGAGCAGTTCGTTACCAAGCAGCAGGATATGGTCGCCGCAATCTCCGGAGCGCTTGCGACCAACCCCGACGAACTCGGCGAGCGCGTCACGCGCCTGCAACGCGAAGTGCGCGATCTGCAGGGTGCGGTCGGTCAGCTCAACGCGCGGCTTGCAGCCGCCGACGCGGCGCGCTATTTCGAGGCGGCCGAGGGTGAGGGCGCGCGACGCTTCGTCGGCGCAATCGTACCCGAAGCGAATGCCGAGGCGCTGCGCCATTTACAGGCGGCGATCCGTTCGCGAATGCCGCACGGCACGATCGCGCTGATCGGCACCGATGGCGAGAGTGCGAGCCTGTTGGTGAGCGCGGCCGAGGATGCCGTCACCGCGGGCATTCATAGCGGAAATCTCGTGAAGCTCGCCGCTCCCGCGCTCGGCGGTAAGGGCGGCGGGCAGGCCGCGCACGCGCAGGGCGGCGGAAAGAATGTTGCGGGCGCTCCGGCGGCACTCGCGGCGATTCGTGCCGCCGTGCTTGGAGCCCCATGATCGGGCGCCGCGCGAGCCTCGCCCTTGCCTGCGCGGGCCTGTTCTTACTTGCCCTGGCCGGAGCGCCGCAACGCCAAGATTCACAGGTGGTTCTCGACGAGTACGTGCGCGCGATGGCGACGCTGGCGATGCCGAACGCCTCGATCTGCAATTATTCGATCTCGCAGGCCGGGCCGATACAGATCGAACAGCAGCACCTGCTCTATCGCCAAGGCGATCTGGTTCGCGATACGCTGCTCTCGTCGCAAGGGATACCGGTGCGAGAGAAATCGATCCTGATCGCGCATCGCGCGGACCGTTATGCGATCGATCGGCTCGCGCCGACATTGCACGACTACGAAGTGCTCTTTCTCTCGGCGCATAAGGTCGGAAAGATTTTCGAGTATCGATATCAGGCGACCGCGCTTGCCCCCGTATCGCGCTTCTCCATTACCGGATTTACGATTGCAAGCGGACGTTTTCTCCCAAGTGCGATCGCCTTTACGTCCTCGGGCGACGGAGCGGACGGGCATGGTGCCATACTCTATCATGCAGCCGGGCGCTACTGGGTTCCGTACGAGGTCTACGTGACCGGCAGCATCCACGGAAAGCCGGCGAACGAACGCATCACGTGGAGCAACTGTCGCTTCCCGCGCTCGCTCCCCGAGACGACCTTCCGCGTGCCGCGACCGCTTCCGAGTGCAACGCTCCCTCCCATTTAAACGCTTCGCGCTTCCACGCAGCGTTCTCGCCGGTCTCGCAGCCTTTGTCGTTGCCTGGATCGTTTCGCACGGACGCTCGACGCCGTACAACAATTACGTCCTGCTTGCCGAGGCTTTTCTGCATGGCCGACTGGCGATCGATTGGCCCGGCGCCTACATCGATGCGCTCGCCTATAACGGCGCCCATTACGTTATCGAGGCACCGTTGCCCGCGATACTCTTGTTACCGCTCGTCGCGATTTTCGGAACGGCGGCGAACCAAACGCTGCTCGCCTGTGCGCTCGGTGGGCTCGCGATCGGCGCGCTGTGGCGAATCGGTGAGCACTACGGCCTCGACGTTCGCGCGAATCTTTGGCTGGCTGCATTTACGTTCGCCGGCACGGATCTCTTGTGGGCCTCGATGCTCGGCGACGTCTGGTTCATCGCCAATGTCAGCGCTTTCGCGTTCGCATTATTGTTGTGGTTGGAGCTTCGTACCGCAAAGCGCGGCTGGCTCGTCGCGCTCTATCTCGCGGCTGCGGTAGAATCGCGGTTTAGTCTCGTCGTCATCGCTCCGCTCGTGCTCGCGCTCTTACTCGTCGCCGATGACGGGGCGTTGCGTCTGCACCCACAATGGCGTTCGCGCTCGATCGGTTTCTTTTCGGTCGCGTTGGCGGTTGCGGCGCTCTGGGTCGCCTATAATCTCGGTCGATGGGGAACCTGGGACGATATCGGTTACTCGCTGTGGTTCCACCAAGATCCCGCCGGCAGCCCGTACGGATCGCCGTTTGCTTTGCGGTATCTCTCGTACCAGCTACAATCGTTTTTTCTACAGTTGCCGACCGTTCTCTCGGGCTTTCCCTATCTTCGCCCCGAAATGACGGGCGTAGCGCTGACGTGGACCTCGCCCGCGCTTATCCTCGTAGCGTGGGCCCGTAAGCCGCTGCGCGATACGGTCGCGCTTTGGCTGATGCTGCTTGCGACGTGGGTACCCGACCTCGTCTATTACGTCAACGGTTTCGCGCAATTCGGCATGCGACACGCGCTCGACTTCGAGCCGTTCGCCGCCGTGCTGTTAGCGATTGCACTTCGGCGCGGAATCCCGCGCTGGGGATATCCGTTGATGCTCTACTCGATGCTCGTCGGGCTCTGGGGCTGCTGGTACTGGAACGCGTTTATTCGTCCGGGGAACTAGTCGGCGCGGCGCGCGGTGCGCGTTCGCGTAACGCGCGATAGGCGGCGGCGAGCGCGCTCGGTTCGCTCATCGGCGCACCGCAGAGGGTGCTGACGCAGAGCGTTGCGCTCGGCGCATCGCTCGGCGCGCTCGCTTCGGTGGCGATGCTGAGTTCGGGTGCTCCCAGCGCGAGCGCCGCACGGCGCCAGGCCCGCGTTTCGGCGATCGCACCGCGGACCGTCAGCTTCGCGCGCATGCGTTGGGCGAGCGCGATCGCGCGCGCGTAACTCGCCGCGAAGAGCCCGGCGTTTCGATAACTCGCGGCGAACGTCGCGAGAATCGCGCCCGCGCGCTCGGCATCCTCGGGGCGGTCGGCGATCTCGGCGATGCGCAGGAGCGACCGCGCAAGCGAAGCGTTCTCGGCGAGCGGGCGATCTCGCAGAGCGAGCCGCCCGAGATCCTCCGGGCTCGCAATTCGATCCGCAGCCGCACCGCCGTCCGGAGCGAATGCCGCGAGCGTCGCTTGCGCCAGCCGATCGGCACGTTGGAAGAAACGCTCCTCGCCGAGCGCCTCGTAGGCGTCGAGCGAAGCGGCGATCGTCGCGCACTGGTCGGCGAGCATGCCGCCGACGCGCGGCTCCTCGCCGCGGCGCCAGACGCGAAGCATCAAGCCGTCGCTTCCGCGCATGCGAGCGTCGAGCGTGTCGAGGACGCGCTGCGCGATCTCGGCGAGTTCGTCTTCCCCGGTAACGAGGGCGATCTGCGCGAAGGCTCCGGCGAGCGCGGCGCTCCAAGCGGTGTAGGAGGTCGGGTCGACGTAGGGTCTCTCGCAGCGCGCTCGCTCGAGCGCAGCGAGCGAAAAGTAGCGTTCGTCGGCATCCTGACTGCCGAGAAAGACGCCGCGCTCTTCGTCGTAGAGCGTCGCGCGCACGTAGGCCGTGCTCTGCGCCAGCGCGCTCCGAAGCGCGGGATCGTTTTCG
>JAJYRI010000090.1 GCA_021794175.1 bacterium | reverse complement strand
TCCCGATCTGCCGACGCGCACCTTCGAGGTTGTCGGTAATCCGCAGCGTCGCGGTGTTTGCACGCAAGTGAAGACCGTTACCCCGAAGAAGCCGAACTCCGCGCTGCGCAAAGTCGCTCGCGTCCGTCTTACCAACGGCGAAGAGGTGACGGCGTACATTCCGGGCATCGGACACAACCTTCAAGAGCATTCGGTCGTGCTCGTCCGCGGCGGCCGCGTGAAAGATCTTCCCGGCGTCCGCTACCACATCGTTCGCGGCACGCTCGATACCTCGGGTACCGCAAACCGTAAACAAGGGCGTTCGAAGTACGGCGCCAAGCGCGATAAGAAAAAGTAAGAGAGATAAGAAGAGCGATATATGCCACGCAAAGGTCCTGCAACCAAACGCCAGATTCTCCCGGATCCGCGATTCAATTCGAAGATTCTCGCGCGCTTCATCAATAAGTTGATGCTCAGCGGCAAGAAGTCGACCGCGGAGCGGATTATCTATTCCGCACTCGATATCGTCGGCGAGAAGTCCGGACGCGATCCGATGGATGTTTTCTCGCAAGCGCTCTCTAACGCGATGCCGCTGGTCGAAGTGCGTCCGCGCCGCGTCGGTGGAGCGACCTATCAGGTGCCGATGGAAGTGCGTCCCGACCGTCGTCAGGCGATGGGCATGCGTTGGCTCATCGGTTTTGCACGCGCGCGCGGCGGCCGTTCGATGGAAGAGAAGTTGGCGGGCGAGTTGCTCGATGCAGCCAACAATACCGGCGCGACGATCAAGAAGCGCGAAGACACCCATAAGATGGCCGAGGCGAATAAGGCCTTCGCTCATTACCGCTGGTAGAAGCTAAGGATTTCGCAATAGGACATGGCAGTACGAGATTTTCCCCTCGAGCGCACGCGCAATATCGGGATCGCCGCTCACATCGACGCGGGTAAGACCACCTGCACCGAGCGTATTCTTTTCTATACCGGTCGCGTCCATAAGATCGGCGAAGTGCACGACGGCGCCGCGACGATGGACTGGATGGTGCAAGAGCAAGAGCGCGGCATCACGATCACCTCGGCGGCGACCGCCGCGACGTGGCGCGAGAACCGCATCAATATCATCGATACGCCAGGGCACGTTGATTTCACCGTCGAGGTCGAGCGCAGCCTGCGCGTGCTCGACGGCCTCGTCGCGCTCTTCGATTCGGTCGCCGCGGTGCAGCCGCAGTCCGAGACGGTCTGGCGTCAGGCGAATAAGTACAAAGTCCCGCGCATCATCTTCGTGAACAAGATGGATCGCATGGGCGCCGATTTCTTCAACGTCGTGGACAAAATTCGCGAGCGTCTCGGCGCGCGCGCCGTTCCGATTCAGGTGCCGATCGGCGCTGAAGATAACTTCAAAGGCGTCGTCGATCTCTTCACGATGCACAAGATTATCTACACCGACGATCTCGGCTCGACGATGGGCGACGAACCGCTCACCGATGCCGACGGTGAGTTGAAGGCGACCGCCGAGAAGTGGCGCCAAGAGCTCGTCGAAGCGATCGCCGAACAAGACGATGCGCTCCTCGAAATGTTCTTCGACGGCGCTGAAATGCCGGTCGAACGCATGAAGACGGCGCTGCGCAAAGCGACGATTGCGGGCACGGTGCTGCCGATGCTTTGCGGATCGGCTTTCAAAAACAAGGGCGTGCAGCCGTTGCTCGACGCCGTCGTCGATTATCTGCCCTCGCCGTTAGATGCCAAGGCGATCGTGGGCAAAGATCCCAAAGACGAGTCGGTAGAGATCGTTCGCAAGCCCGACGATTCGGAGCCGTTCTCGGCGCTGGCGTTCAAAATCGCCACCGATCCCTACGGAAATCTCACCTACTTCCGCGTCTATTCCGGCGTGCTCAATAAAGGTTCGTACGTCTATAACGCGCGTTCGGGTAAGAAAGAACGCATAGGGCGTATCTTGCGTATGCACGCGAACCATCGCGAAGATATCGATTCGATCGGCGCGGGCGATATTGCCGCAGCGGTCGGCCTGACCGACACGCGCACCGGCGATACGCTCTGCGATGAAAAGACGCCGATCATTCTCGAGTCGATCACTTTCCCGGAGCCGGTCATCTTCCAGGCGATCGAGCCGAAGACGAAAGGCGATCAGGATCAGCTCGGCAAGGGCCTCGCGCGTCTCGCGCAGGAGGATCCGACCTTCCGCATGCGGACCGACGAAGAGACGCAGCAGACGATCATCGGCGGTATGGGCGAGTTGCATCTCGAAATCATCGTCGATCGCTTGCGTCGCGAATTTAAAGTAGAAGCGAACGTCGGCAAGCCGCAGGTCGCCTACAAAGAAGCGATCACCAAGACGGTCGAGAAGCAGGGTAAATTCGTTCGGCAGTCCGGCGGTAAGGGGCAGTACGGCGATATTTGGCTTCGCGTCGAACCGTTGGAGCCGGGAAGCGGCTTCCAGTTCGAATGGAAGATCGTCGGCGGTACGGTTCCCAAAGAGTACCAGAAGGCCGTCATGCAGGGCATCGAAGAATCCGCCCAGAGCGGCGTCCTTGCCGGTTATCCGGTTCTCGATTTCAAGGCGACCGCGTTCGACGGTTCCTATCACGATGTCGACTCGTCGGAAATGGCGTTCAAAATCGCCGCTTCGATGGGTTGGAAAGAAGCGAATCGTGCCGCGGGCCCGATTCTGCTCGAGCCGATCATGAAGGTTGAAGTGACCACGCCCAAGGATTACATGGGTGCGATCACCGGCGACCTGAATCGTCGGCGCGGTATGATCCAGGCGACCGAGGAAGTCGCCGGCGGCGCGCAGGTCATTTTGGCCCACGTTCCGCTCTCCGAAATGTTCGGCTACGCGACCGATATGCGTTCTGCAACGCAGGGCCGCGCGACGTACACGATGGAATTTTCTCACTACGAAAAGGCGCCCAAGTCGGTCGAAGAAGAGATCGTCGCGAAGGCGGCCGGCAAGAAGACCTCGGCGGCATAAGCTCGAGGCGTTCAATCACCAGGTAACACCGAAAGAGGACAACGCAAAAACACCATGGCTAAAGCAAAGTTCGAGCGTACCAAGCCGCACGTTAACATCGGCACCACCGGTCACGTCGATCACGGCAAGACCACGCTCACGGCGGCGATCACGAACTGTCTGGCGACCGAAGGGCTCGCCCAGAAGCGCGGCGTCGATGAAATCGATAACGCTCCCGAAGAAAAGGAACGCGGTATTACGATCGCGATCTCGCACCAAGAGTACGAGACCGTGAAGCGTCACTACGCGCACGTCGACTGCCCCGGACACGCCGATTACATCAAGAACATGATCACCGGCGCCGCGCAGATGGACGGAGCGATTCTCGTCGTCTCGGCGACCGACGGCCCGATGCCGCAGACCCGCGAGCACATCCTGCTCATGCGTCAGGTCGGCGTGCCGCGCATCGTCGTATTCCTCAACAAATGCGACATGGTCGATGACGCCGAGTTGCTCGAGCTCGTCGAGATGGAAGTGCGCGAGCTGCTCAGCAAGTACGAATTCCCCGGCGACGACACGCCGATCATCCGCGGTTCGGCGCTCAAAGCGCTCAACTCCAGCGGCAAGCGCGGCGACCCGGATGCCGATCCGATCTTCAAACTCATGGATACGATCGACGAGTATATCCCGCAGCCGCAGCGTGAGACCGATAAGCCGTTCCTCATGCCGGTCGAAGACGTCTTCACGATCACCGGTCGCGGTACGGTCGGCACCGGGCGCGTCGAGCGCGGCCAGGTGAAGGTCGGCGAAGAAGTCGAGATCGTCGGGCTCCAGGAAGAGACGCGTAAAACCACGGTGACGGGCATCGAAATGTTCCGCAAGCTGCTCGACATGGGCATCGCCGGCGACAACATCGGCGTTCTGCTCCGCGGTATCGATCGCAACGATATCGAGCGCGGCCAGGTGCTCGCGAAACCGGGCTCCATCAAACCGCATAAGAAGTTCAAAGCCGAAGTCTACGTCCTCTCGAAGGACGAAGGCGGCCGTCATACGCCGTTCTTCGGAAACTATCGTCCGCAGTTCTACTTCCGTACCACCGACGTCACCGGAACCATCAAGCTGCCCGAGGGCGTCGAGATGGTTATGCCCGGCGATAACGTGCAGATGGAAGTCGAGCTCATCACCCCGATCGCGTGCGAAGAGGGTCTCCGGTTCGCAATTCGCGAAGGCGGCCGTACGGTCGGCGCCGGCGTCGTTACCTCCGTCTCGGCGTAGTTTACTAGAGCCTCACCTCGCGCGGTTTTCGCGCAAACGTTCTTTGTCAACTGAAGGATTCGAAGAGAGATGTCTAAGCAGAAGATTCGTATTCGCCTCAAGGCCTACGACCACCAAGTCCTCGACCAAAGCGCGGAGCGAATCGTCGAAACCGCGAAGCGTACCGGTGCTTTCGTGCGCGGCCCCGTGCCGTTGCCCACGGAGATCAACCGGTATTGCGTTCAGCGCTCGACCAACAACGATAAGAAGTCGCGCGAGCACTTCGAAATGCGGACGCATAAACGGCTCGTCGATATCCTTCAGGCCTCGCCGAAGACGATGGATGCGTTGATGCATCTCGACCTTCCGGCCGGCGTCGATATCGAACTCAAAGCCTAGTCCACGAAAAAAGCAAAAAAGAGGTGGCCCGAGAAGGTACTCGGGCCGCCTCTTTTGCGTTTGCGGCGGCACAGCACGAACGTAGAGGAGTAATTGCCGTATGGAAGTGAAGCCGACCTATCTCGGGACGATGCTCTCGTTAGCGATCGTCGCCTTCGGTCTACTCGCCGCAGGGGCGTGGAATAAGTTCATCGCCGATCTCGTCGGGCGTTTTCTCAAACACGGTAGCGGTCTCTGGGCCGAGTTGCTGTACGCGGTTGTCGTGACCGTACTCGCCATCGTCGTTATCGGGCACCTCAATAAACTCTCCGAGAAAGAGAGCGGCCCGAAGAGCTGATCGGAGCTTCGCCGCGAGCGCGGATTCATGCACCTCGACGGAGAATGGGGCGGTTATGTCCCAGCCGCTTCATACTTCACACGCTCGCACCTACACCGGCACGAAACGTCGGATCTTCCACCTGCTCGAGCAGATGGGGACCTCGGGCGACCATATTTGGCCGTATGCCTCGCAGCCGTTCATGCGGACGGCCGGGCCGCTCACGCCGGGGCGCACCGAGGCCTGGCATCTCGGAATACACGCTCGACTCGACGAGGTGGTGCCCGAGGAACGGATCGTCTGGCGTTTTCTCAACGAAGGCGTCGATGGGACCCATGGATTTTATCTCCATAGCGAGGGGAAGCAGACGACCGTCGAACATCGCGTCGATGTCGAACTCGCCGAGCCCGACGGTCGACTTCTCTGGCGTCGCGTTGAGGATCAACAATCGCGCGCGATCGAAGGGCTCTTCGAAAAACTCGGTCGTGCGTTAAAGCGGTAAACAGTCGGTGAAACAACGTCGTATTGGGAAAGATGGGCCGCCGGTCGGTGCGATCGGTCTCGGTTGCATGGGCATGTCGGAGTTTTACGGGCCCGGAGACGACGTCGAATCGATTCGAACCATTCATCGCGCGATCGAACTCGGCGCCACGCTCCTGGATACTGCCGATATGTACGGGCCGTTCACGAACGAACGGTTGGTGGGAAAAGCGATTGCGGATCGGCGCGAGCGCGTCGTACTGGCGACGAAATTCGGCATCGTTCGCGATCCGGCCGATCCGGGCCGACGAGCGATACGCGGAAACGCACAGTACGTGCGTGAAGCTTGCGACGCATCGCTGGAGCGGCTCGGCGTCGACTACATCGATCTGTATTACCAACATCGCGTCGATACCGATACGCCGATCGAAGAGACGATCGGCGCGATGGCCGATTTGGTGCGCGCGGGGAAAGTCCGTTATCTCGGGCTCTCGGAGGCAAGCGCCGAGAATATCCGGGGCGCCCACGCGGTTCATCCGATCGCAGCGCTGCAAAATGAATGGTCGCTCTGGTCGCGCGATCTCGAGAGCAACGGACAGTTGGCGGCCGCTCGCGATCTCGGCATCACGATCGTCGCTTATAGCCCGCTAGGACGGGGATTTCTCAGCGGCGCCATTCGCAGTCCCGGTGATTTCGCGCCCGAAGATTTCCGTCGTACCTCGCCGCGATTTGTCGGGACGAATTTTCAGAAAAATCTCGAACTCGTCGATCGCGTCGTCGCGATCGCGGCGCGCAAACAGTGTACGCCCGCGCAACTCGCGCTCGCGTGGGTTCTTGCGCGAGGAGATGATGTGGTGCCGATTCCCGGGACCAAACACGTCGCTCGCCTGGAAGAGAATCTGGGCGCCGTAACCATCGATCTCACCGCCGGTGAACTGGCGGAGATCGAGGCTGCCTTTCCACTCGCTTCCGTCGCAGGAGAACGCTACGCCGACATGCGCTTCGTGAATCGCTAATGCCCGATGCAATGGATTTTCTCGCTATCGATGCGCTGCTTGACGATGAAGAGCGACTGATCCGCGACACGGTGCGGGCGTTCGTGCGCGATCGCATTTCACCGAATATCGGGCAATGGTTCGAAGAGGGCACGCTTCCGCGCGAGATCGGCCGGGAACTCGGAGCGCTCGGGCTCTTAGGTATGCATCTGCACGGATACGAGTGCCCGGGTGCGAGCGCCGTCGCCTACGGCATCGCGTGCATGGAGCTCGAAGCCGGGGATGCGGGCGTTCGCAGCTTCGCATCGGTGCAAGGGTCGCTCGCAATGTTTGCGATCCATCGATTCGGAAGCGAAGAGCAGAAGCGGGAATGGCTACCCGCGATGGCTCGCGGCGAAAAGATCGGTTGCTTCGGCCTGACGGAACCCGATTTCGGCAGCAATCCCGCCGATATGCGCACGACGGCGCGCCGCGACGGATCCGATTGGGTGATCGATGGGACAAAAATGTGGATCACCAACGGATCCTTTGCCGATCTCGCGATCGTGTGGGCGAGGACCGACGAGGGGATCGCCGGCTTTGTCGTGCCGACCGATACCAAAGGTTTCAGTACCAATCTCATCCATCGCAAGCTTTCGTTACGGGCGAGCGTCACGAGCGAACTCGTGCTCGAAAACGTGCGCCTGCCCGATAGCGCGCGTTTGCCGGGCGCGCGCGGGCTCGGCGGGCCGCTCGCCTGTCTGAACGAGGCGCGATTCGGCATCGTTTGGGGAGTGATGGGCGCGGCGCGGAGCTGCTATGCAACGGCGCTGGAGTATGCGAAATCGCGGGTGCAATTCGATCGGCCGATCGCGGCATTTCAGCTCACCCAGGAAAAACTCGTCAATATGTTGCTCGAACTGCAGAAGGGCACGCTGCTCGCGCTGCATCTCGGGCGCATGAAGGACGAAGGTCGCTTGCATCCGACGCAAGTGAGTTTTGGTAAACTCAACAACGTGCGCGAAGCACTAGCGATCGCGCGGGAAGCCCGTAGTATCCTCGGGGCGAACGGCGTGACGCTCGAGTACCCGATCATTCGGCATATGAACAATCTTGAGTCGGTGCTTACCTACGAAGGGACGAGCGAGATCCATCTGCTCGTCATCGGGCAGGCGATCACCGGACTCCCCGCTTTCACGTAATTCCCACGAAGGAGACGCACCGATGTCCGTTCGCGAAATAGCCTTCATTATGTATCCGGTCCGCGATATGCAGGCTTCCCTGGCCTTCTACCGCGACGTCATCGGGCTCGCGCCTTCAGGGCTCGCCTCCGATGCCTGGACGGAGTTCGATATCGCGGGCGCTACTTTCGGGATCGGCGCCTTCCCCCAAGTCGGCACTCCGGGAAACGCCGGCGCGCTCGCGCTGGAGATCGACGACCTCCCCGCCATGCGCGAGCGCTTGCTCGCTCTTGGAACCGAAGTAAGCGAGCCATACGAGACGCCGATCTGTTGGATCTCCCAGCTCCGGGATCCCGACGGCAACACGATCACGCTCCACCAGCGCAAGCGCTCCTAGTCTCCCGTGCGAGGCGCTGCTCAGCGCCTCGTAGAGCCCCCGAAAGCCGGAGCTCCGTCGGCGTCGTGCCGCCGTTCCGGTCTCGGGCATGGAGGGCGCTGAGCTCGGCAGATAGCGATTTTGGGCTCTCTCCCCCTCGGCACCTTGACGCCGGGGCGCCTCCTCTGTATAGTACCGAGGTTGTGGCGCTAGCGTCGACCGCGGCTTTCTGTCGCGCGTCGTAAGAGA
>JAJYRI010000089.1 GCA_021794175.1 bacterium | reverse complement strand
CTACGGCGCCTGGGTTCCGAAAGCCTATCGGTGCGTTTGTAAAGTAGAAAGAGTAGAGCCCCATGCCAACCGTCGACCAAGTTCGCGAAGCGCTCGCGGAGGTCAAAGACCCCGAACTCAATCTCGGCATCATCGAATTGGGATTGCTCTACGATATCACCGTGGAGGGCGCGAACGGCGAGCACGTCACCGTGACGATGACGCTCACCTCACCGATGTGTCCGGTCGGTCCGCTCTTCAAACAGTCGGTCGAGGATCGCGCAAAGGCCGTCGAGGGCGTGGAGAGCGTGAAGGTCGAGATTACGTTCTCACCCCCGTGGGATCCCAAAACGATGGCGAGCGACGATGTGAAGGTCGCCCTTGGCATTTGGTAAACGCGATGCGATAGCCGAGGCGACGACGGGGCGCGCCGCGATCGCCGTCGGAGCGGCGCTCCGCTTTCGCATCGCTCGCATCCAGGCGGGCGCGGGCTGGGGAAAGAGCACCGCCGCGCGCGCGGCCTGTATCGGGCGCCCGGTTCGCTGGATTGAGGTTCGCGACGCCCCCGCCGAAAGCGGGGCGCTCGCTTTTTTGCTCGCCGACGCCTTCTCGCTCTCGCGCGCCGCACTCGCCAAACTGCTGAGGGAGGCACGGAGGGATGACGAGGTCCGGGCGCTCGTCGAGTGGTTCTGCGCGCATCGCCTCGACCTGGAGCCGTTGCTCGCAATCGACGATCTGCATCTGCTCGTCGACGACCAACTCTCGATGGCCTTGCTCGCTGCGCTCATCGAGCGACTGCACGAAGCGCGCTGGCTGCTGATCTCGCGCCGCGCGCTCCCGCTGCCCTGGGGAGATTGGCTGGCAACCGGCGATGCCTCGTTGGCCGTCGTCGCCGACGACCTCGCGCTGGAGCCCGCCGAGGCGCGCGCCCTGCTCGCACGGCAAGCGCCGCATCTCGATGAGGGCGCGCTGCGGGCGGCACTCTCGCTCGCCGACGGATGGCCGATCGTCTTGCGCTTCGCTCAGCGGGCCGCCGAGCGCGCCGGCGATCTCATCGCGCTGCAAGCGATGACCCGCGAGATGGCCTTCGCCTATCTCGCCGAGCAGTTCACCAGCGAATCTCCGCGGGAGCGACGCGAACTCGCGCTGATCGCCGCATTCGCTCGTTGGATCGACGCGTCGCTGCTCGAGCGCTGCGGAATCGAGGACGCGTATGCGGCGATGCGGTGGCTCCGCGAATCCGCCTTTCCGATTCACGATGCACCGACGCGTATCAGCCTCCACGATCTCGCCACCGAGGCGATCGTGCGCTCGGCGACACCGCAGGAGCGCTCGGAGATTCTTTCGCGGCTCATCGCCGGACTCGCGGAGTGCGAGCGCGCCGGCGAAGCGCTCGATCTCGCGCGCACCTACGCTCCCGACCGTATCGATGCGCTGCTGGCGAAGGAGGGCTTCGGGCTCCTCGACGCGGGGCGCTGGGAGAGCGTCGAGCAGGCCCTACACGCCGTCTCGCTCGATCGACGGCGCGCCGATCCTATGCTGTTGGGCGTACGCGCGGCTCTGGAGGCCTTTCACGGCAACGCCGACCGCGCCGAGAAGCTCTACGTCGCGGCGATTCGCGCCTGCAGCGACCCCGAGCTCCATTCGACGCTCTCGCGGCGTTTGAGCCTGCTCTACATCAATCTCGCGCGCCCGGAGGCGCTCACGGTGATCTCCCCCGCGGTCGACGAAGGCAGCGCGATGAGCCGCGCCGACGCGCGCAGCATCCACGCGCTCGCGTTGGTCGTCACCGGAAACACGGAGGAAGCGTGGCGTGAAGCGCGCGCCGCACTCGACGACGTCAGCGTCGAGGGCGAAGAAGCGCTGGTCGCCCGCGTTTCGATGCGCGCGGCCTGGGTGGCGTTTCACTGCGACCTCGCCGCCGAAGCCGAACGCATTGCGATGCGTGCACTAGAACTCGCACGCAGGCTCGGCGATGACGCCCTTCAGGCAGCTCTCTACAGCGTCTTGTCCTCGCTCTCGGTCACCTTCCACGACGATCTCGATCACGCGTACCACTTTGCTCTCGAAATGGAAACGAGCGCCGAAAGGGACGGGAACCGACAAATGGCGGAGCACGCCCGGCGCCTCCGCTTCTCGATTGCGATCGAACGCGGCGACGAGAAGGACGCGACCGTTCCGCTCGCAATCGATTCCGGCGGGCAAATCTATCGCAGCGATTTTTTTTACTCGTTCGCAACCGCAACGCGCCTCGGCTGGGACGGGCATTTTTCCGAGGCCGCGCGGCGACTCGCTTCGTGCATCGGCGAGGTCAACAATCGATCGGAGGCGCGCGCGCTCGTCGCCACGACCGCGATGTTTCACGCCTTTGCCGACGACCGCGGCGCGGCGCTCGCCGCAATCGAACGAGCGAAGGGTGCGCTTCCGCCGAACAACGCGATCGATCGTAATTTCGATATCGTCGCGCGGACCCACCTCGCTCTCGCCGAGATCTTCGCCGGACGCCCGAGCCTCGCGCTTCGCCAGCTCCCGCAGAAGGTAACGCGCGCCTGGGACCGCGCACTCTGCGACGCCGCGCGCGGAATCGCGCTCGCCTCCCCCGCGCACGCCGAGAACGATCGCCGAGCGGCGCTCGCGATTCTCGAAGGGGCGGGACGGCATGGCTTTGCGCGCTTGCTGCGCGCGGCATTCGCCTCGCTCAAACAGAGAGCGCCGATGGAGCCCGGGGGGCGCGCGCTCACCGAGGCCGAGATCGAGATCCTCCATGCGCTCGACCGTGGCCTGGCGCCGAAACGGATCGCCGAGATATCGGGGCGCAGCGTCGCGACGGTCCGCGCCCATCTCCGCTCCATCTTTCGCAAGCTCGATGCCTCCAGCCGCATCGAAGCCCTCGCGAATGCGAAACGACGCGGATATCTTTAAAAATCACTAAATCCGCCATTTTTGCAACGCCCTACTCAATTTAGACTATATACGCGAGCGACGCGCTCCCCTAGCATGAAGTAGATCCTTCCTCACCCCCATGCTTAAGGAGATTTTCATGACCACGCTCGCCATCATCACCATCATCGTCGCCGCGATCTACCCGCCGATCGTCATCTAACCTAGGCGCACGAACATGCTCGCCCATCGCCCGCCCATCCTTCAGGAGCGTCACCCCGACCTCAATGCGGCCTTCCACGAATTGGGGGAGCGCATCAAGGGTGTCGCGCGCGATGGAAACGATGCTCGCATCCTCTCGTGGGTGGCGCGCGAAGCGCACGCCGCCTCGCGCGCGGACATCGCGCACCTGCTCGATGCCGCAATCTCCGATTATCTCCATGGAGCCGCTCCGCACGGGCGCTCGCTCGTCAATCGACGGCTCGACCAGTTGCGTAGCGCCGTCGACCGAGAACTTCATGAGATCGAAGCGCGTCGCCCCTCACTCGAGAGCGTTTATATCGATGGAATCGTCGCCGCAATTGCGGTGGTACAGCCGGAGATCTCGGCACACTTGAATTCCGTCGGATCGCTGGCGATGCGCATCGCTCTCGCGATGGGTTGCAACAGCGATCTCGCTCGCGACTGCGCGAACGTCGGTCGCCTACACGATATCGGGAAGCTTCGCTTGCCTAAAAGCATTCTCGACGGTACCGTGCTACCCCCCCAGAAGCACGGTATCGTCGAGAATCACGTCCGCGACAGCCAGGAGATCGTCGCGCGAGATGCTCTCCTGGCGCGGTACAGTTTTGCCGTCTATTCGCATCACGAACGCGTCGACGGTTCGGGATATCCCGCCCGTCTCGTCGGAAACGAAATTCCATTTGAGGCCCGCGTCGTCGCGGTCGCCGACGTCTTTCACGCGATGACCTCCGCACGCTCCTACGCACCGACCTATGAAGCTGCGGAAGTTCTCGCCTATCTCGAAGCGCAGCGCGGTAAACTCTTCGATGCCGACGTCGTCGAGGCGCTCCGCATCTCGCTCGGAGCGAGAAAATGCGCGGCGGCATGATGGAGCGATCCGAAAAGGAGGACCTCACCTCCGCGGCTCGTGCGTGCGTCGGTCACCTGCGCCACCTCGTGGCGACGATACCACGGCGATCGCAAGATATTCACGTCGACGATTGCCTGACGCTCGTCAACGATTTCTTTGAAACCTTCGCGCGCCTGCGCGCCGAAGAGGAACGCATTAGCGCCAGCCTTCGCCTCACGCCGATGTGGCGTTCGCATCTTGGAGAGAGCGACGACCTGCATCGGACGCTCCTGCGATCGCTCCCCAGCTGGCAGCGCGAGGTGCTCCTCAATCAACCTTTCGCATTCGTCGAATCGTGGCGTCGCGTCACTCCGCAGATTTCAGCTTTCCTCGAGACCTGCGAAGCGCTCTACATTATCGTCGACCGCCTCTTCGCGCATCAACGTTCGCGCGAACCCGCCGGCATCGCCTAGCCTTCCCTTTCGGCCAAGGGCCCTTAAGAAACGCTCGAGCGGGCGACGTAACGTCACCCGCTCGAGCGTTTCTGCCGTTTCCGCGATGGATCCAGAGTGCGGCGGCCACGTACGTACGCACCCGATACGCGGAGCGGGCAGAAAGTTACTTCGCGCCGCCCTTCCGCAACGTGGCGAGTGCGGCCTTGAATTGGTCGCGGTGCGTCGCTTCATCCTTGCCGACCGCGGTGAAGATCGCGGCGACGCCGACCTCTCCCAAGGCGCGCGCCCGCGCCGCCATCTCGGGATACATCTTCGTCGTTTCGTAATTTTCGCCGTCGATCGCGTTTTGAAGGTTCGCCGCCGCACCCTTCACCAGCCCGTACTGGTGTGCGTGCGTCGCAAAATGCGATTTCAGTTCGACGTTGGCGGTACGCACGAAGAGCGCGGCGATCTCCGGGTGCCCGTGCGCCCGCGCCTCGTCGGCAAAAGCGGTGTATTTTGCGTAGGCGAACGCCTCGCCTTGCATCGCCGTCATCAAATCTTTTTGCGTCGATTGTTGCAGTTGACCGCCGTACGCGACGCCGCCGAGGAAGAGCGCTCCCCCGAGCAGCGTAGCGAGAACGCTGCGCGTGTTGCGAAATTTCATATCGTCCTCCGATGCCTTCGAGCTTCCGCACGAACCGTGCGGCTTCGATGCTACGGTACGCTCCGGAGAAATGCGAGAACGATCGAAGAGAATCCGGAGAATTGTCGGAGAGCCAGGCCTCAGCGCTCGTCGAACGGGGCGGCGACGATCGTAAAGGCCGCGTCCGCGTGGGCGGCGAGGCGACCGCGAGCATCGGTGAGCCGCGCGCGCGCCGTCGCATGGGAGCGCCCGCAATGGAGCACCTCGGCGATCGCCAGCACCTCGCTTCCATCGGCGAAGAGCGGGCGCACGAAATGGCTCGTGAGCGTGGTCGTGGTCGCAATCTTCGTGCGGTCGAGCCGCGCGATCACCGCGAGCGTCATCACCGAATCCAACAAGGTCGCCAACGCGCCTCCGTGGATCACCCCCGCCGGGTTCAACATCCACTCCCGGAGCGGCATCGCGAAGCTCACCCGATCGAGCGTTGCTTCCAGCGGCCGCAGCTCCAACGTCGCGCCGAATGCCGGCGCGGGCAGCCGCCCGTCGATCATCCCCTGCATCCATGCGAGGTGGCTCTCCTCGCGCCCCATCGCCTCGATAAGCTCCGTGGGATCCCCCCACGCATACGTCCGTTGCCGTTCCATTCCCCGCCTATTCGGGCTCGTGCGGAGGGGGCACCCGCCGAACGCGCTAAGCCCACCGTCGATGAAGACGACGCAAGAGAAGTACGCCGAGCTCGCACGCCGACGCGCGCGCTCCCTTCAACCCACCGGCGAAGAGGGGATCGCGCGACAGCACGCGCGCGGGAAACGGAGCGCTCGCGAACGCATCGATGCGCTCGTCGACCCGGGGAGTTTTCACGAACTCGATGCCTTCGTCACCCATCGGACCGCGGCGTTCGGTCTCGACGAACGCGAGTTTCTCGGCGACGGCGTCGTCACCGGGCATGCGAGTATCGCTGGGCGCCCGATCTTTCTCTTCTCGCAGGACTTTAGCGTCCTCGGCGGATCGCTCGGCGAAGCGTTCGCCGAAAAAATTTGTAAGGTGATGGACCTCGCCGTACGCACCGGAGCCCCAATGGTCGGCATCAACGATTCGGGCGGCGCGCGCATTCAGGAAGGCGTCGTTTCCCTCGGCGGCTACGCGGAGATCTTCTGGCGCAACGTCCAAGCGAGCGGGGTTATTCCCCAGCTCAGTCTCATCGCGGGCCCCTGCGCCGGCGGCGCGGTCTATTCCCCAGCGATCACCGATTTCACGATCATGACCGAGAACATCTCGCAGATGTTCATTACCGGTCCCGAGATCATCAAAACGGTCACCGGCGAAGAAGTCACCTTCGAGGAGCTCGGCGGGGCGCGTACGCACGCCCAGAAGAGCGGGGTCGCCCATCTCGTCGCGCACGACGAAGAGGATCTCGTCGCGCAGACGCACGAGCTGCTCTCCTACCTCCCGCAAAACAATCTCGAAGATCCGCCGCGCTTCGAGACCGAGGACGACGCGCGGCGCGAATCTCCCGAACTCGACGCGCTCATCCCCGATTCACCGAACAAGCCCTACGACATGCACGACGTCCTTCGGGCGGTTCTCGACGACGGGGCGTTCTTCGAGATCCAACCGGAGTACGCGCGTAATATTATCGTCGGCTTCGGGCGGATCGACGGGCGGAGTATCGGCATCGTCGCCAACCAACCCAGCGTGTTGGCCGGCGTGCTCGATATCAAATCGTCGATCAAAGCGGCGCGCTTCGTCCGCACCTGCGATGCATTCAATATTCCCCTACTGACCTTCGAAGACGTTCCCGGTTTCCTCCCCGGCACCGAACAGGAGTACGGCGGCATCATCCTGCACGGCGCGAAGTTGCTCTACGCGTACGCCGAGGCGACCGTGCCGAAGATTACCGTCATCACGCGCAAGGCCTACGGCGGCGCCTACGACGTTATGGCGAGCAAACATATCCGCGCCGACATCAATCTCGCGTGGCCGAGCGCCGAGATCGCGGTGATGGGTGCGGAGGGCGCGGTGAAAACGATCTTCCGGCGCGAGATCGCCGCCGCGAGCGATCCGGCGGCGAAGATGGCCGAGCTCATCGACGAATATACCGACCGTTTCGCCAACCCGTACATCGCGGCACAACGCGGATATATCGACGACGTGATCGAGGCCCGCTCCACCCGGCGCGCCGTCGCCGCCGCCCTCGCGATGCTCGAAAACAAACGCGTCGAGCGTCCGAAACGAAAGCACGGCAATATCCCGCTCTGATTTTCCACACCCCTGCGACATAAGTACTGTTTTTTTTGTAAAGAGCCTAATGTTAGTGGGCCTCGCCGCCACCGGCGATACCGAGGCAGTTCAACTCTTTCGCATTTTTGGAGTAGATTTTGACACTTAGCATTGGCAACACCGCGGTTCATAACAACCTGTACGACCCGACGCGCAAGATTACGGAGGCCCCATCCGCAGAAGGTGCGGGTACTTCGGCCCCGCAACATTGTTCAGAAACGTCCTCTGCTCAACGCTCCGCGGACGTTATTAACGTCACGCTCAATCCAAATGGTACCGGCTACGGACAAAGTTCCAGCTACAACGGTCTCGGTTGCGCGTCGAACACCGGCGCTGGCGCATCCGGTCCCGCTCTGCTCGGTGGAGCGGTTGGGTTTGTACTTGGCAACGTCCCAGGCGCGATAATCGGCGCAGGGATCGGCGCGGCGATGGGTGGGTATGGGTCGTACTCCAGCACTGGAGAATGTCAAGGCGGTCCAACTCCTGACGTAACGTGGCAGGCGTACGGCGCCCCCGGGACGACGACAAATACTACAACATCAACGCAAGGCGGAGTTACGACCGTCACTGAAGTGGAGAACTAGCAGGCTAGTGGGCGCGGCGCGGTGATACGCTACGCGCCCCATAGGTTTATACGTATGCTTAGAATAACTGTGCGCAATCACGATTACGATCGAAGACTCTATAGCCTGGTGATCGATGACGAACCAGCGCTTTCGATATCCTACGACACCCTCAGAGGTTGCCTCGATGGTTTTGACTTTTCACCGCTCGCCCAAAGGAGGTCGCGCCGAATTTCGGGTAAACGTGCGGAGCGGCGTAGTCCGTTGAGCACATTATCTCATGCGGCTTTCTCTTGTGCAAGTGCGATTGTTTTGTAGCCGTCGATTCGCCTCCATGTCATCG
>JAJYRI010000088.1 GCA_021794175.1 bacterium | reverse complement strand
GCGATACGGCCGCGAAAAATAGCGAGAGGATCCGAAAATGGCGTGGAATCACGACGGCTGCTTTCTTCACTATCGTAGTTAAAGTGGGATCGTGCGCCATCCCGGGTTGCCGAGATGGCGCGCGGGAATATAGTTAATCCGTGCAAAAATCGTAGGTATGGGCTACGTAATAGCCGCCCGACCCATTGTTATTGTAAGAGCAAATCATATATTCGACGCAGCCTCCGTTTGCGATGAAACACGCCCGTGCCTGTGCTGCGGCCCCAACGGTTACCGATAGAGAAAGGATCGCACCGGCGATGATTTTCTTGAACAAGATCCGGTCCTCCAATTTTCAGTAGATAGTTCTTTCGCCCAAACGAGCCCCTTTCATTGAGGCTCCTTTCCGGCGATGGCCGCTCGACTTATCCCCCCCCCCCAGGCATCCTCCTGAACTGCTTTACATTAAGGCCGGGGGAGGCGTAGGCTCGAACCACGTGGTTTTTAGCGATCGGGTAACGAACGGGGGCGCATGAGAAATGCTGCAACCCTCGCTCGTCCGCTACTCGCCGCGCTCTCGGCGCTCGCATTGCTCGCCGTCGGCCCCTGGCCGCGCCCAAAGATGCCGATCTCGCCGCCGATGGGGATCGGCCGGCACGGCATGGTGGTGACCGAGCAGCGCTACGCCTCGCAGGTTGGGCTCGACGTCCTCAAACACGGCGGCAACGCCGTCGATGCCGCGGTTGCGGTTGCCTACGCGCTCGCGGTCGTCGATCCGTGCTGCGGCAATATCGGCGGCGGCGGCTTCATGTTGGTGCGCATGCACGACGGGCGCAGCGCGTTCATCGATTTTCGCGAGGTCGCACCGGCGCGCGCGACGCCCTCGATGTATCTCGACAAGCACGGTAACGTCGTGCCCGGTCGCTCGACGAAAGGCTGGCTCTCGATCGGCGTTCCCGGCACGGTGGCGGGCATGGAGACCGCGCGCAAGCGCTTCGGCACGATGTCGCGCGCATCGTTGATGGCGCCCGCGATCGCGCTTGCGAAAGACGGGTTCACGTTTACCGGCGGCGATCTGATACCGTTCCACGGTTCGCTCGCCGAGGGGTATAGCGGCGCCTACACCTTTGCGAAGCAGCCGAACCTGCGCGCGATCTGGATGCCGAACGGACACCTTCCGGTTCCCGGGCAAGTGGTGAAGCAGCCGGAGCTCGCGCGTACGCTCGAAGAGATTTCGCGCGGCGGTGCGGCGGCGTTCTATCGCGGCCCGATCGCGCGCGCGATCGTTGCAGCGAGCAACGCCCACGGCGGGATTCTCTCGATGCGCGATTTCGCCGATTACCACACCGTCGTCAGCACGCCGACCGTTTGCGATTATCACGGCTACAAAATCATCTCGTCACCTCCGCCGAGTTCGGGCGGCGTAACGATCTGCGAGATCTTGCATATTGTCGCACCCTATCCGTTCACGCAGTGGGGCTGGCATTCCATCAAAGAGACGCACTATCTCGTCGAGGCGGAGCGGCGCGCGTACGCCGATCGCAACGCATATCTCGGCGACCCCGCCTTCGGCGCCGAACCGATCGCGCAACTGCTCTCGCAATCGTACGCGGCGAAATTACGCGCGCAGATTCTTCCGAATCGCGCGACCCCTTCGAGCGAGGTGCACCCCGGGCTGGGCGTACATTGGCACGAACATCGCGACACCACGCATTTCTCGATCGTCGACCGTTGGGGAAACGCCGTCGGCGTTACGTACACGCTCAACGATTGGTTCGGCGCGGGAGTCATGGCCGGAACGACCGGCTTCTTTCTCAACGACGAGATGGATGATTTCACCTCGAAGCCCGGCGTGCCGAACATGTATGGTTTAGTGCAGGGGAAAGTCAACGCTATCGAACCGTTCAAACACCCGCTCTCTTCGATGTCCCCGACGATCGTGCTGCACGGCGGGAAACTCTTTATGGTGACGGGCAGCCCCGGCGGCTCGCGGATCATTACCATTACGCTCGAGACGATCCTCAACGCAGTTGATTTCGGCATGGACGCGATGCAGGCGGTCGATGCGCCGCGGATCCACATGCAGTGGCTTCCCGACGAGATTCAATACGAGCCGGGGGCATTCGCGCCGACCGTCATGCTCGCACTCGAAAAAGAGGGCTATCGCTTGAAGCAAATTCCCACCTGGGGCTCGGCGCAAGCGATCATCGTCGATCCGAAAACGGGCGTACTGGAAGGCGGAAGCGACCGTCGCCACCCCGCCGGCGCCGCGCTCGGGTACTAAGAAAGGCTGCGCCGCCCTACGCTACCTCAGCAAATACCACGGCCGACGCGGTCGGTACGGGCAGCCCGTCCTCTCGCATCCCCTCGATATGAAGCTCTATTGCGTCACGAATGTTCTGCTGGGTCTCCTCAAGCGTCTCGCCGGTTGCGACGCATCCGGGCAGATCGGGGACGTATGCCGAGAAGTTCCGCTCGCCTCGCTCGATGATCACTGGGTATTTCACTTCCAACCTGCCTGTCGTTGAATGGAGCGCCACGTTCCTTCCTGAAGTTCGTCGCTCTCACGACCGGGTACTGTCACTCGACCCGGCTTGGATGGGTGCTTGAATTGACGGTGGCTACCGCGGGTTGCGACGAGAACCCACCCGTCCTCCGACAAGCGTCGCAGAACCTCACGAATACGCACCGGCATCACGTATGGTTTCGCCGCGCGCCTAGGCGTCGCCCGTGGCGGCACCCGGCCCCGACCTTCTCGCGAGGGCCCAAGGGGCGGCACCTGGTATAACGCGGACATGCAGACGCTGACCCCCCAACGCTTGAGGGAGCTTGACCTCAAGGCGACCGACGTGCGCGAAGGCATTATTCGCGCGTTGCTCGCCGCCGGCTCCGGGCACTCCGCCGGCTCGCTCGACATGGCCGATATCTTTACCGCGCTCTACGGCCACGTCATGCGCCACCGTCCCGAGGAGCCGAATTGGCCGCAGCGCGACCGCCTGCTGCTCTCCTGCGGGCACATCGCACCGGTCCGCTACTCGGCGATGGCGAACTTCGGCTACTTTCCGGTCGAAGAGTTGCTGACGTTGCGTAAATTCGGAACGCGGCTGCAAGGACACCCGGAGCGCGTCACGCTGCCAAGCGTCGAAACGACTTCGGGGCCGTTGGGCGAAGGGCTCGCGCAGGGCGTCGGTATGGCGCAGGGCGCGAAGATGGACGGCGCCGATTTCCGCGTCTATGTCGTGACCTCCGACGCCGAACATCAGTGCGGGCTCCATTGGGAAGCGATGATGACGGCGGCGAAATTCAAACTCGACAATCTGCTCTGCATCATCGATCGCAATTTCATTCAGATCGACGGCAGCACCGAAGAGATCATGCCGCTCGAACCGCTCGCCGATAAATATCGCGCCTTTAACTGGGAAGTCTTCGAATGCGATGGCCATGATATCGCCGCGTTCGTCGCGACCGTCGAACGCGCGCACGCCGTTGTCGGCAAGCCGCAGGTCATCATCGCGAAAACGATTCCGGGCAAGGGCGTGAGCTACATGGAAGGCGATTACACCTGGCACGGAAAGCCGCCGAACGCCGACCAAGCAAAAACCGCACTCGCCGAGCTCGCGGCTACGCGGGAGAGGATACTCGCGCATGTCTAACACGCAAACGCTCGATCGCGCCGCGCAGGCGATGGCGCTGGTCGATTATCGCGATGCGGCAAACCTCAAGCAACTGCCGACGCGCAACGGCTTCGGTGAAGGGCTGCTCGAAGCGGCGCAGGCGAACCGCAACGTGATCGGTATCTGTGCCGACCTCTCGGAATCGACGCGTTTCGAAGCGCTCAAGAAAGCGCTCCCCGAGCAATATTTAGAGATCGGCGTCGCCGAGCAAATGCTCGTTGCAATGGCCGGCGGGCTCGCCGCGGTCGGCAAGATTCCCTGGATCGCCAGCTACGCGATGTTTAACCCCGGGCGTTCGTGGGAGCAAGTCCGCACCATCATGGCGCTCAACCAGAGCAACGTGAAGATCGCGGGCGCACACGCCGGCGTCTCGGTCGGCCCCGACGGGGCGACGCATCAAGCGATCGAAGATATCGCGATCATGCGGGTGATTCCGCACATGTTCGTCGTCGTGCCCTGCGACAGCGTGCAGACGAAGAAAGCGACGCTCGCGCTCTCGCAGACCTTCGGCCCGACCTATCTGCGATTCGCCCGCGAGAAATCGGCGATCGTTACCAGCGAAGCGACGCCGTTCGAGATCGGCAAGGCGCAAGTCTTCCGCGAGGGCACCGATGTCGCCATCGTTGCTTGCGGTATTCTCGTCTATAACGCGCTCATCGCCGCCGATAAGCTTTCGCGCGAACGCGGCATCGAATGTCGCGTCGTCAACAACCACACGGTGAAGCCGATGGACGAAGCGGCGATTCTCGACGCGGCGAAAACCTGCGGCGCCGTCGTGACGGTCGAGGAGCACCAGATTCACGGCGGAATGGGTTCGCGCGTGGCGGAGATTCTCTCCGCGCAGCACCCGACGCCGATCGAGTTTATCGGCGTCAACGACCGCTTCGGTCAATCCGGCGATCCGGTCGAGCTGATCGAATACTACGGCATGGGCCGCGCGGCGATCGAAGCCGCGGTGCTGCGCGCGCACGCACGTAAACGCACGTAGCGCGCGCCTTCGGGTTTACGGGAGCGTTTGTACGGATCCGGGCGACGCTGACGGCTGCGCTTCCAACCTCACGAGCAAGCCGCCCGTCCATCCCGCGAAGAGATTGTAGAGCGCGGCGATGATCGCGAGCGCGACGAACGCGAAGATGCCGTAGAAAACGGGAAAGATCACGATCATAAGCGGTCCCACCATCATGAACGGAAATGCGTTCGGCATCCCCATGTGCCCCATCCCGGCCACGATCAGCGACGAGAATAGCGAAACGACGATCGCGAGAACGAGCGCGACGCCGGCGTAGATGAGCGCGCCGATTGAGGCGACGCTGAGAACGTCAAAGTGCTTTATACGGTAGTTCATGGGAGCGACTTCGCGCCGCTCCCATGAAGACCTATGACCGGATTGAGGTCTAGCGGCGCAGACCGAGGTCGGCGATCAACTGCCGATACTTCTCGATATCTTTGCGCTGCAGGTAGCTCAGCAAACGACGGCGCTGCCCGACCTGGAGCAGCAGGCCACGGCGGCTGTGATGGTCTTTCTTATGAATCTTGAGGTGCTCGGTCAGCTGATTGATCGAGTGCGTGAGGATCGCGACCTGGACCTCGGCCGAACCGGTATCGTTGGTTCCACGACCGTATTTGCCGGCGATCTCCGCCTTTTGTTCTTTGGTTAATGGCACGAAGGGCTCCTTACAACAGGATAGGCTCGCTCGGGTGCAGAGATTCCGCCCCGGCGACTGAGGGACTATAGCAGAGAATCGGCCTCGATGCCAAGCAGGGAAGCCTTTTCTCTCCAGCTGGCGACCTTCTCAAGGTCGATCTCACTGCTCCATGGAGGAGAGCAACAAAAATGTGGTCACGTGACAACAAAAATGAAGTCACTAATCCACTCTCGACCCCGGAATGGCCGACTATGAAATTGCGAGCAGGCGCCGTATGAGGCTGCGCACGGCGTCGGTGGTCGCCTGATCGACTTTCCCGGCGATAGCGGCATTTCTTATTCGCCAATCAAGGCTTTTGAGTTGGTCTGCGAGGGCAACGCCGACCACGCTCTCGACCCCTTGCACCTGCACCTCAAACGGGTAGCCCTTGGTTTTCGTCGTGATGGGGCACCCGACAACGAGCGAGGTCTTTTGGTTATATTCGCGCGGAGTGAGAACTAAGAACGGTCGTCGCCCTTGTTGCTCGTGGCCTTGCGTCGGGTCGAGGGTCAGCCAAAGTACGTCCCCGTCATCGGGAACCTCAGCGGTCACCAAATTTCTGCCCCGCGGATCCGATCGAAGGTTTCGCCGTGGAGGTTCTCCGGTGCGATCGCAGCTACGAGCTCGGCGCGCGAAGGCTCATCGTGCCGCGGTACGAGGGAGATCGCCCCGTTCTGCACGGTCACATCGACGACATTTCCCTCGTCGAGCTGCGCCCGAAGAAGTGCTTCTTTTGGAAGGCGTACCGCCAAGCTGTTGCCCCAGCGCGCAATCGTTGCTTTCACTACCACTTCTCCCATGGTCGGTGAGTGACGTTACCGACGTATATCCGGAGTATATCCGAAATGCGAAAGACGCGCTATCGTCTTGGGTCTCCGCTAGCGCAGCGGGGTAGGGTGCCCCTTCTCGTCAACCGCGACCATCACGAAGGTCCCGATCGTCGCGAGCCGGCGTTCACCATCGGCGGGGTTCTCGGCCCAGAGCTCGACCTCCAGGGTGACCGAGGTTCGGCCGACCCGGGCGATCCGAGCGATCGTCTCGGCGAACTCGCCGACCTTGATCGGGGCGCGGAAGTCGATCCGATCCATCGAGGCGGTCACGAAGGTGCGCCGGAAGGCCCGGGCGGCGGCGATCCCCGCGACGATATCCATCATCGCCAGCGCCTTCCCGCCGAAGAGCGTTCCGTGGTGGTTCGCATCGTTGGGGAAGACGATCTCGGTGCGACGCTCGACGACTTGCTCGGGTTCTATCATAGGTGGATAGTATCATTACACAGCGCAGCGGCGCACGCGCCTACTTCGATCACGGCTGGCTCAAGACGTATCATTCGTTCAGCTTCGCCGATTATTACGACCCCGAAAATCTGCATTGGGGCGCACTGCGCGTCTTCAACGACGATGTCATCGAAGCCGGAGAAGGGTTCGGAACCCATCCGCATCGCGACATGGAGATTCTTACCTACGTCCTCGACGGCGAACTCGAGCATCGCGACTCGATGGGAAATCACGGCGTCGTAGCGCCGGGCGGCGTGCAATATCTCTCCGCAGGGACCGGCATCACGCACTCGGAGTTCAATCACTCCAAAGAGCGTCCCGTGCATCTCGTGCAGATGTGGGTGCTGCCGCATGCGAAAAATCTCGCGCCGCGTTACGGCCAGATCGATTACACGCGCACCGATCGTTTGAACCGCTGGTTGCCGATCGCAACCGGGCAACCGGGCATCGAATCGCGCATCGCCATTTGGCAGGATGCGACATGCTACGTCGCACGCGTCGAAGGCGCGCCGCTCTCGCTCTCACTCGGGGCGGGTCGATACGGCTTTCTCTTCCTCGCCGACGGCGAAGCCGAGATCGGCGGCGAGTCATTGCGGGCGGGCGACGCGCTGCGCTTGCAGGGGGCGTTTGAAACGACGATTCGTTCCGCGGGCGCGGAGCTCGTTTTTTGGGATACCCCCTCGCTCGACCAGGCGCAGCAAAGCCGATAAACGAAGCGGTTGCAGCGATATGGGTAATAAGATCGCCGTCGTCTACGGTTCGGTACGCAGCGAACGGCAGGGCATTCGCGTCGCGCGCTTCTTGCTCGACGTTTTGAAAGATCGCGGCGACACCGGCGTGCTCGTCGATCCGCTCGATTATCCGTTGCCGCTGCTCGACCGCATGTATAAAGAATATGAACGCGGCAGCGCGCCCGCGATGATGGAGCGGCTCGCCGATATCTTCCGGAGCGTCGACGGTTTCCTCATCGTCTCCGGTGAGTACAACCACGGCATCCCGCCGGCGCTCAAAAACATGCTCGATCATTTCATGAATGAGTTTTTCTGGCGCCCTGCGGGGCTCGTTACCTACTCGGGAGGGCGGTTCGGGGGCGTACGGGCGGCGATGCAATTGCGCGCGACGCTCCCCGAACAGGGAATGGTGACGATTCCGTCGTTGCTTCCGTTCGGGAATGTCGCCGAAACCTTCGACGAGCAGGGGGTGCCGCATGCGGAGTACGTTCGTACCTCGACGAATGCGTTTCTCGAAGAGTTCACGTGGTACGTCGAAGCATTGCGCGACCGCCGGGCGAAGGGCGTGCCGTATGAATAGCTCGCTCCGATGAGTGCGCCGCGCCGCGTCGCTCTCGTCACCGGCGCGAGCGCCGGTCTCGGCGCAGCCTGCGCGCTTGCGCTCGCGCGCGAGGGGCATATCGTCGCCGTTGCGGCCCGTCGTCGCGAGGTATCGGAAGCGATCGCCGGGCAGGCTCGTGCCGCCGGAGCGTTCGACGCGCGCGCATTTCCCTGCGATCTCAACGACGACGGCGAGCGCGCGCGATTGATCGACAACGTCGGCTCAAGTTTCGGCGGTATCGATATTCTCGTCGCGAACGGGGGCGGGCCGAAAGCCGGCAGTTTCGAAACGTTGACGCTCGATGACTGGGATCTCGGTTACCGCACGGTGCTGCGTCCGATGCTCGCGCTCGCCTACAGCGTTCTTCCGCTCATGCGCGAACGCCGATGGGGGCAGATC
>JAJYRI010000087.1 GCA_021794175.1 bacterium | reverse complement strand
ACCGGCACTCACGGCCGCCGGTTGCAATCGATTCGGTCTGCGCGTGCTCGCCGATGGTTTCATCGATCACGCGATGGATCACGCTGCAGACCTCGGGATTCTCTTTCGCGACCTCCGAGTACGGGCAATGATGCTCGCGTAATTCGACGCCCCCCTCGATGAGGTTGACGGTCGCCGAGACCCCCTGCTCGCGCAAGACATCACCGAGCTGCGCGGCTCGTTCGTGCGCGTTGTCACCGGTAATCCGCTCGCGCACCTTCGCCAGCGTTCGGTCGGCGATGCCTTCGAAGAGACGCTCGACCGCTTCGGGACCGTGCTGCTCGCGCAGCTCGCGAAGGACCGCCGAGAGCATGCGATCGTAGGCCTGCGGAAAATAGCGATCCGCAAGCGGGGTGAGGGAGAACTCCAAGGTCGGTTTGGTCGGTCCGCGACGCACGGAGCGTTCGACGACGAGGCCGTCACGCTCGAGAACGATGAGCTGCTGGCGCACGGCATTCGGCGAGAGGTTGAAGGAGGCAGCGAGATCCGCCGCCGAGGCGCTCCCGCGCCGGCGCAGCTCCTCAACGATCCGCCCTCGGGTGCTCTGGAAGAAACGATCTGCGTGCATCTGCACCGGATTCTAGCACGTGCGACCTAGATAGTAAAGTTTTTCCTTGACTTTCTAGGAAAGCGAGGCTACGATAACCCGAGAGCATAGACAGCACGCATTGAAAGATCTGGAGCAGGTTGGCAGTGAGCGAAACCATGGGTTTACGCGTCGCAGGGTTGCGCGCGACCGTTGAAAACACCGAGATCCTCCGCGGCATCGACCTCGTCGTCGAACCCGGGAAGATCCATGCCCTGATGGGCCCGAACGGCAGCGGCAAATCGACGCTTGCCCTCTCGCTGGCCGGGCATCCACACTATCAAGTCACCGCCGGAAGCGCGACGCTCGACGGCACCTCGCTGCTCGACCTCTCCCCGGAGAAGCGAGCGCGCGCCGGCCTCTTCCTCTCGTTCCAATACCCCGCCGCGATTCCCGGGGTGAAGGTTGCGAACTTCCTCCACGCCGCCCGCCAGGCGGTTCGACCCGGCTCGCTCGCCCCGGCGGCCTTCCGGGCGATGCTCGTGGAAAAGATGGAGATTCTCGGCATGGACCCGTCGTTTATGGGGCGCTACCTCAACGACGGTTTCTCGGGCGGTGAGAAAAAGCGCCTCGAGATGCTGCAGATGGCGATGCTGGCGCCGAAATACGCGATCCTCGACGAGACCGATTCCGGACTCGATGTCGATGCGCTTCGAGCGGTCGGTGATTCGATCGCGGCGCTGCGCGCCAGCGAAGAGGGTCGCCAAGCGGGCATGCTGATCATCACCCATTACCCGCGCATTCTGAAACACGTTACCCCCGACGTCGTCCACGTGATGATGGATGGACGCATCGTTCTGACCGGCGGCCACGACCTTGCCGAGCGCATCGAACGCGAGGGCTACGACGGTATTCGCGATGAGGTCGGTGCGCGTGCCTGAAGGCCTCCTCGCCCCGCCAACGCGCGATCGTCTTCATAGCGCGGCAAACGTCGCCGACGCGCGCATTCTCTCGCACGCCGCGCGCGCACGCGCGCTCGATCTCTATCTCACCCACACCTCCGGGCGCGCCCGCCCGAATCGTCGTTGGAGGATCGACCTCGACGCGCTCGCCTTCGATCCAAAAACCTCGGAGGCCGCGCAGCACGCCGTTGATTTCTCCGGCTCGCTCGGCCGTGCAATCGCCCTCCCGCTTGCAACCGCCGCACGCGAGCATGCCGAAACGCTCGCGCATATCACGCGACGCATCGACATCGAGCGTTCGAAATTCGGTGCGCTCGCACTCGGGTTAAGCTCGTTCGGTGCCCTCGTGCACGTTCCGGCGGATTACGATGTCGCCGAACCGATCGTCATCACCTATCGCATCGATACGATCCCGGCGTTCCCACGCACGCTCGTCCTTTTAGAGCCCGGCGCCCGCGCCACCGTGATCGTCGAATTTCTCAATCCGTCGGGCGCCTTCGTCGTCGGAACGAGCGAACTGATCGTCGAAGAGCGCGCACACCTACACTACGCAACGTCGCAACGCGTCGATACCGGCTCCGTCGCCATCGAGTCTGCCCTCTCGCACGTCGGCCGCGACGCCTCGATCGCGCTGGCGAGCGCGGATTTCGGTGACGCGCTTATCGTGCGCGATCGCGATACCTCGCTCGATGCCTCCGGCGCGCGTTTAGAGCAGAGCGCGATCTTCCTCCCGACCGGCAACGGGCATCTCGACGTTGCCGCGACCGTCCGTCACGTCGCCGGAAATACCTCATCGCAAACCGTCGTAAAAGCCGCTGCCGGCGATAGCGCGATCGCCCGTTTTCTCGGCAACATCGTTATCCTTCCGCACGCTGCAGGCAGCGATGCATCGCTCCGCGACGACGCGCTCATTCTCGGGCCGAAGGCGCATATCGACTCCGTCCCGGCATTAGAGATCGCCTGTAACGACGTGAAGGCATACCACGGTGCGACGATCGGGGCGATTGACGACGAACAGATTTTCTACCTCCGCTCGCGCGGACTCGACGAGAGCGAAGCGCGCCGCACCATTGCGCTCGGCTTTTTCGAGCCTGTCGTCGATGCATTCCCCACTGCGGCGTTACGCAATATGCTGACGCAGCGCATCGTCGAAACGCTCCGATGACCGGCACGGCGAGCGCGACCGTCACCGGCGAGCGCGACGTTCGCGCAGATTTTCCCATTCTCGGCGAGCGAACCTCACGTGGGAAGCGTCTCGTCTATCTCGACTCCGCGGCGACCTCGCAAAAGCCTGCCGTCGTTATCGACGCGATCGATCGCTACTATCGCGAATACAATGCGAATATCCATCGCGGCGTCTACGAAATCGCCGCTCGTGCGACCGATGCTTTTGAGGACGCACGCGCGAAGGTCGCGCGTTTTCTCAACGCCGGCGAACCGGCGGAGATTATTTGGACGCGGAATGCAACCGAAGCGATCAACCTCGTTGCCTGGAGCTGGGGTGGGGCGAACCTCCGCTCCGGCGACGTCATCCTCGTCTCCGAGCTCGAACATCATTCCAATCTCGTTCCCTGGCAGTTGCTCGCCGAACGCACCGACGCACGCCTGCGCTTTATTCCCATCGACGACCGCGGCGAGTTACAACTCGATACGCTCGATTCGTTGTTGGAGGGTTGCGCGCTCGTTGCCGTCACGCATGTCAGCAATACCTTAGGCACGATTCTTCCGGTCGCCGAGATCGTCGCGCGCGCGCACGCGGTCGGCGCCGTCGTCCTCGTCGATGGGGCGCAGGCGGCGCCGCATATGGCGGTCGACGTCCGCGCGCTCGATGCAGATTTTTACGTGCTCTCCGCACACAAGATGCTCGGCCCCACCGGCATCGGCATCCTCTACGGCAAGCGCGCCCTGCTCGAGGCGATGCCGCCGTTCTTATCGGGCGGCGATATGATTCGCAGCGTTTCCTACGAGCGCTCGACCTTTAACGAACTTCCGTGGAAGTTCGAGGCCGGCACTTCGAATATCGCCGATGCGATCGCCTTCGGCAGCGCGCTCGATTACCTCGACGCCTACGGGATGGAGAACGTGCGCGCCCACGAACGGGCACTGCTCGCCTACGCTTTCGAGCGCTTGGCGTCGCTCGAAAAGCGCGGCCTCGCCCTCTACGGCCCGCACGATCCCGATCGCAGCTCGGGCGTCATTTCGATGAACTTCGCCGATATTCACGCCCACGATCTCGCCTCGATCCTCGATACCGAGGGCATTTGCATTCGCGCGGGGCACCATTGTACGATGCCGCTCATGGGACGTCTCGATCTCGCCGCAACCGCACGCGCATCGTTTTACCTCTATAACGATCGTAGCGACGTCGATGCGCTCGTCGCCGGCTTAGAGAAGGCAGCCGCGATTTTCCGGCTCCCCTAGCCGAACGATCGCCGACCGGAGAAAAGAACGATGGACGATTTTTACCGCGATTTTATTCTCGACCACTACCGTAACCCACGGAACTTCGGGCACCTCGCCGAGCCCGATGCGATTGCCGAAGATCGCAATCCGCTCTGCGGAGATGAAATGCGCGTCGAGATCGCCGTCGATGACGCCGGGAAAATCAGTGACATTCGCTTCTCCGGAAAAGGCTGTGCGATTTCGCAAGCCTCCGCTTCGATGTTGATCGAAAGCGTGAAGGGAAAATCACTCGAAAGCATTCTCTCGCTCGGCGAAGAGAGCGTGTTGGAAAATGTCGGTATCGATATCAGCCCGACGCGGATGAAGTGCGCGATGCTCGGCCTGGGGGTTCTGAAGAGCGCGGCGCTCGCCGGGCTCGCTAAGGCAGAGCCGGGGTAGTCGAAGCCGCCGCGTGCGAGAGAATGACGGCGTGGCCGCCTCGCTCGCCGACCAAGAAGCTCATCGTGTAATGCTTGACGCCGACGATAATCTGCGCGGTGACGCTCTGCGCGCCGTTCGCTGTCGGAGCGCTGGCAACCGAGCCGATCTGTAACGTCCCGTCGATAAAGGTGTCGGGGCTCCCGCTTGCAAGCAATGCACTCGCCCCCGCGGTATCGCCGCGCGCGAGATCGGCGAGATAGACGCGCACGAGGGCGCGCGCAGAGGAACCACCGATCGCCGGAGCGGGCGTCGGGCTCGGGAGCGCCTTCCGCACCACCGGTGAGATCGACTTCTTCTCCGGCGTTCGCGGCGTCGCAGCGGCCTTCGCCGCCGGCTTCGGCGTCGCGCTCGGCTCCGCGCTCGGCGTCACCGTCGCAACGGGGCTCGCCGTCGGCGATGGCTTCGCCGTCGGCGTCGCTTTCGGTTTCGCACTCGGCGTGGGTTTCGGCGTGGGGGTCGTCTTCGGCGTCGGCGTTGATTCCGGCGCAAGCGTCGGTGTCTCGGTCGGTACCGGCGAGATGCTCGGAACGCTCGTCGGCAGATGCGCGTGCATCGCCGTCAGGCGCCCGGCAAGACCGCCGATCGCGAGCCCTGCGAGCACGACTAAAAGGCCGAGAAGTAGGACCGGCATCCAACCGCCTCCCTCGGGAGGCTGTTCGCGACGGCGACGGTTCGAAAGATCGTTCATGACGCTATAACGCGGAAGTACGCGCTACGGGCAGGCTGATCCTCGATTTGACGGCGAAGTATTCGTCCGTGATCCACGTGAGGGTTCCGCTCGACCTCAACGCCATCGCCGACGGCGATGCCAGTGCGTTCGCCCTCGCAACGCCGCTCTCGCTGCTGCAGATCCTCGCGCTCGCCGTGCGCCAGAGTATCGGCGAACGCGCTCCGCGCGATCTCTTCGAGCGCAACTTCGAGCGCACGCTTGCTGCACTCGATTCCGGCGATATCACCGTGACCGTCGACGGACGCGAATGTCGGAGGCTCGACGAAGTGATCGTCTGCGGAACCGACGCATCGGTGCGATTTTTTCTCAGTCACGCGCGCCTCTCGGCGATCGCCGCGCTGTTCCGCTAACGATACGTGCCCGCTCAGCAGCTCGCACTCTCGGCGATTCTTCGAGAGGCCTTCACGCGCTTGTGGAGTCGGCGGCGCGGAACGCTCGCAGCGACGGCGATCGCCTGCGTCGTCGGCCTCGCGATCTCGCATGCCCCGCTGCGGCCGCTCGTCGCCCAGAGTGCCGCGCAGCTCATCGTGCTGCCCCTCGTCGCAAGTTTTATCTATCTCTGGGTGACCGATCTTCCCGATGATTCACCTCGCCCGCTCGGGGCGGCGCTCGAACGCTTGCTCGAGCGGTCGTGGGCGGTGATCCTCATCGATCTCGTGCTCTCGCTGATCCAATCGCTGACAACCGTACCGAGCATGATCCTCTGGGACTTATTGCTCGTTCCGCTCCTGGCCGCAACGATCTTCGCCGATGTCGCCGCGACGCTGGATTTCCCACTCTCGGCATTCGCGATCTTCCCGCATGCGTTCGCGCGCTCGGTTTTCCTGGCGATGCATGCCCGCAACTTCGGGCGCATGTGTTTGCTGCTCGCGGCGCAGTTCGGGCTCCAGGCAATACTCTTAGAGATCGCTCTCATTCTCCCGCATGGTTTCCGTGCCGACGGAACGCTGCTGCTCGCGATCGTCGCGCAAGTCGCTCTGGCAGCAGTGGCAGCGCGCATGTTCGTCGAAGCATCTTCCTCGAATCCATGAAACGCATCGTCGCCGCGCTCTTCTCCGTACTCTTGCTCGGCGCGCACGCCCCCACGCACTGCGCGTCCGCGCTCTCGCGCTTCCATGGCGAGGATGCCTACACGATCGACGGCCGTAACGTGATGACGGTGCTGTACGACGGAACGCAGCGTCTTGAGGTGAGCCGCGTCGGGGCCGATCTCCGCTTCGAAAACGTTATCGATTACACGAAAACGCTCGGTTCGCACGTGCGTCGCAAGACCGCCCGAGTCGTGCGCATCCTCACCCCCGATCTCCGCGAGATTCGCACCTCGCTCAACCAAGACGAAGACTCGCTCTCTCTGCTCGACCAGCCCTTTGCCGCGCGGATCGACGGCAAGACGCTCGCCGCACTCGCCGGGCTCACGCAATCGATTCCGTTTACCGCCTCCTCGCCGTTGGGTGGTGCGCCGCTTCACGGAAGCCTCCGCGCCGCGGGGTCGCTCGCAACGGTTCCCGCCGGCGGCGTCCGCGTCGCGTTTACCGCATCGGGCCCGATGCGCGGCCCGTTGCCCGAGCTTCCGACGGCGAGCATCGACGGTAAGATCTCGCTCGTCGGCACCGCCGAATACGATGCCGCGGGCGCGCTCGTGCGCCTGCGCAGCCGCCTGCGCATTACCGGTCTCCTCGCCGCCTCCGGGCAGAGCGGCCCGATCGAAATCCTCTTCGTACGGCGTTTCGCACCGGATTGCGCGCCGACCGCAGCGCCGACCGCATCACCGTCAGCGACGCCCTCGCCCTGAACGACTTTAGCTGACGCCGCCCGTAGAAGGTAGATTCCCGCGCTGCATCGTCGGGTCGGCGCGACACTGTGCGCTATAGGATTTCGTGCCCGCGATTATCACCATACCGTTGCGACCATAATCCGGGGTTTGAGGATGTTGCGAAGGCAACCGCGTACGCTATTTGAGAACGTGCGTGAGAACGAGAATGCCGAAGAGCCCCAATGCCCCGTCCCATGCGACGTGCGCGATGAGCGTTGCACCGAGCGAGCGATGGCGGAAGCGCAGCCACGTGAGCCACGCTGTGAGAACATAGAGGCCGCCCTGCGCAACGCCGTTGACATGACTTGCCATAAACAACACCCCGCATAAAACCGCGCCTGCCCCGCTAAACCACGATCGTAGTCGCGCCCCGCCGAGCAACGCACCCATTTTTCCAAAGCCTTGCTGCAGTCGCGTCTGCAACCACGCGCGAAAAAATATCTCCTCGCCAATCGGGGCAAGGAATAGGTCAGTTATATAGTCGCGGTGGTAAATCAGGCCCGATGTAAACTGACGGACTGACTCGTGGGTGAGGAATGAGAGAAGCACTACAAGTCCTAACAGCGCAACCAAGAATGCAGCGGGCGCGAGCCCGTATATCCACATCGTTCGCGTTTCCAGATCGCCTCGGAGAAGCCCCACGAAACGCGCCCGATACGTCGGAGGCACGATTTGCGGTAAAATGAGAAGTGGTAGTCCAATCGCAAATGCATATTCGAAAGTGGCACCTTTCGATATCCCAGAAGGCAGTATGAATCCTAGGACAACGATCACCACGAAAATGGCCGGAATGCCAAACTCAAAACGCGCTGCGTTTACGAACGCGACGAACTGCTGTTCATTCCGTTCGGTCGGCGGCGTTGTGTCCAGATTTTCTTTGTTAGGTGTCACCGTGCTTCGTTCCATGCGAGCGCCGCCTATAGGGGCGCAGATATTGCATCGCAGCAAACGCCGCGCCCCCTTTGACTTCGGCTTTTCGCTACGCCGTAGTGTCCACGATTGCACCCGATGACTGCATCGCAGTGAACACCGCCTTAACCGCGCCCGGCATGAGGGATGCGACGCCAGCCTGCTTCGCAGAGGTCATAAGGTTTCTAAGGAGCGTCTGATCACCCTGACTTAAGGTCGTCGTCGGTTGGGCCGCCTGAGCAGATCTCGGAGCTGACTCGTCCTCGGATAACGAGGTAATGAAGTCTATAACCGCCTTGCCACTACGCGAAAGAGCAGACATGATACCGCTACCATATTTGCCCCAGAGATCGGCGCCGATCTTTGCTAGAGCACCGCCCGTGACCGCCTTCGCAACAAATCCCGTGAAGGCCTCAGCCGCTTTGATGATCGGATTGTTGGCAATTGGGCCCGGCGATCCCGAACCTTTGTGGGTGCTGACGCCGCCGCCGCCGCCGTCGACCGGGCTTTGGTGCATAGTAAGGCCCGTGAGG